>CAYJGJ010000016.1:0-32676 GCA_964370025.1 uncultured Oscillospiraceae bacterium | reverse complement strand
CGTACTTTTTAGTAAAAATATATGGAAAACGACTGTCTATATTTACTTTTTATTTATTTTGGAATATTGCTGCTCTTTTTTCAATAAATGCTGTCATTCCTTCTTTTTTATCCTCGGAACCAAATGCTGCCGTGAACGTTTCAATTTCTAGTTGACACGCTGCATTCATATCTAGGTCATATCCTATATTTATTACAGACTTAGCTAAATTGACTGCAATAGGTGCTTTAGAAAGAATTGTGTTTGCTAGTTCAGTTGCTTTGTCTATGAGTTCTTCGTGACTTACAACTTTCTCAACTAAACCAATCCTGTATGCTTCTGCTGAGTCAATTATCTCAGCAGTCATAATTAGATATTTGGCAATACCCTTGCCAACTAGTCTAGATAAGCGTTGAGTTCCTCCGAAGCCTGGAATAATTCCTAGGTTTACTTCGGGTTGCCCAAATTTAGCTTTATCTGAAGCTATTCTAATATCACATGCCATCGCAAGCTCGCATCCCCCTCCAAGTGCAAAGCCATTTACAGCGGCGATCACTGGTTTTTCTATGGCTTCAATCAGATTCATTACCGAATGTCCTAATTTCATCATATTACGGCCTTCGAGGCTGTTTAGCTCGCTCATTTTGGCAATATCCGCTCCTGCAACAAAAGCTTTTCCCTCTCCTGTAAGAATAACAGCTCTTACGTTCGAATCGTTTGAAATTTTTGTAAAAGCATCGTAAAGTTCGGTTAAGACCTTCTCATTGAGTGAATTAAGAGCTTCTGCCCTTGATACTGTGAGATAACATATCCCGTTTTCAATTTCATATTTTAAATTATCGTACATTGTTTCCTCCATAAATAAAAGAACTATTTTACAACTATTAGAAAAACTTTTTCCAATAGTTATATCTACACAATCAAACTCTTGATTTCTTCTATTAGTAGTATAATATATGTCATTCATGTATTGTGTTGCTTTTGTAAAATATGAAATTATTATAGAGTAAAATTGTTTTAAAGTAAATTATATTTTTAAGAATTTCAATCACTGAAGTCGATTCCTAAATAGCTAGAATTGACTTTGCTCGATTGGGAAAGTATAATATGGACATTATTTTACATTAAAATATCATAAACTAGAAAGGAGTAAGATGATATGTTTGTCGTAGAACATGTCTTTAATTAAATCTTATGAATGAAATTTTAAATTTATTAAATTCCCCAGAGTTGTATTTAATATCAGGAGTTGTAATTTCTGCTGTTATAATATTTGCACTAATTCTCTTTGTCAAGTCGTATAGAGCAGGGGTAGCTATTGGAATAGAAAAGAAAAAACTATTAACATCGATTACTGCTAGTGCCACATTTACTATTTTGCCCAGCGTGAGCATTTTACTCGGAGTAATTGCACTGTCAGGAAGTTTGGGGATCCCACTGCCGTGGTTAAGACTTTCAGTAGTAGGTGCTTTGCATTATGAAACGAGTGTTGCGGATATCGCCGCACGAAGTTTGGGAATGTCGGGATTGAATATTAATGAAATGACTACCGAAGCATATGTAACTATAGCGCTTGTTATGAGTGTAGGTATTATTTGGGGGATGGTCGGTGCGGTTTTATTTTTAAGAAAATATCTTTCTATTTTAGAAAAAAGGAGCATCTCTAATTCCGAAAGAAGTGAAGATTCTTCCGAAAAGAATGATAAAAAAAGTTATGGAGACATAATGATGGCAGCGATGTTTATCGGTCTTATCTGCGCATATCTTGGAAGTTATATGGGAGTTTTTACTTCTGAATATAATTATATGCCGTTACTTACTGTATTATTCTCAGCAGTAGCTATGGCAATAGTTGAGACTTTAAAAAACAAGTTTAGTTTGGAATGGTTGGAAAACTTTGCACTTGCAGGAAGTATGTTGGTAGCTATGGCGCTTATAGTTTTCGTAGAAGTGATAGTATAGTAGGAGGGCGCTATGGATGAGATGCAAAAACAAGAATTTTTCATAAAATTCAATAATCAAATACATACGATTGGAAGAATTGGAACTTTAGTCCTGCTAGTATTATTTATTTCTGCCCCGTTTGCTATGGGCGCGGTGCTTGGTACTACTCCAAATATTCCGGATTTTTTTATAGGTATTATTCAAGTATTGCCAGTATATATTGCATCAAGTATTGCAGAATTTCTAATATTTGTCCCCATACTTGGTGCAGGAAGCAGTTATTTGGCATTTGTTACAGGTAACTTGACTAATCTAAAGATCCCATGTGCAATCAATGCAAGATCAATCGTAGGGACGAAAGTTGGAACACCTGAAAACGAAATAATATCGACTTTGTCCATTGCTACCTCGGCACTTGTTACTACAATTATTCTTTTTTCTGGAGTGATGTTGATAACCCCTCTTCAGCCTTTTTTACAAAGTCCAATTTTATCTCCCGCATTTAACAATGTAGTTCCCGCACTTTTTGGTGCACTGGGTTATAAATTTTTTAAGGGAAATCTGAAAATAGTAATATTTCCGCTTCTTTTAATGTCTGCTGTGTGTGTTTTAGTTCCTAGTTTAATAAGTTCAGTAGGATTTTTGATAATTCCTAGTGGTGGACTTGCGATGGGTATATCACATGTTTTTTATAAAAGAAGAAAATTGTAATTTGAGATATGAAAAGAAAGGTAAAATAATGAGTGTAGAATTAAAAACAAATATAGATAGATCTGAGGAATATGCGACAAAGTTGTCAAAGCTAGTTGCAAAAGAAACAATCTCTGTTCGAGGCCAGGATGATTTTACGAAATTCTTTGAGTTCCATAGGATACTGGAGGCGAATTATCCTAATTTGCATAAAAACTGCGAAAAATTTGAGTTTTCAGGTAGCTTGCTCTTTAAGTGGAAAGGTAAAAGTAGTGATAATCCTATTTTATTGATGAGTCACCATGATGTAGTGGAAGCGACGGGTGAGTGGACGCATGATCCTTTTTGTGGAAAAATTTTGGAATATAATGGTGATAGAGTCGTTTGGGGAAGAGGTACTGTCGATACTAAGGCAAGTTTATCTTGTTTCATGCAGGCAGTTGAAGAAATGATTGAAGAAGGGTATACCCCTGCATGTGATGTTTACTTAGCAAGTACATGTACAGAAGAAATAGGGGGTGAAGGTGCGCCTCTTATTGTGAAGTATTTAAAGGAAAATAATGTCTTTTTGTCCATGCTAATAGATGAGGGTGGAATGATAATGTATGAACCTATCTCCGGGGCAAAAGCAACTTTTGCTATGGTAGGGGTGCTTGAAAAAGGTTATGGAGACCTAAAGTTTATTGCAAAAGGTATAGGCGGTCATGCTAGTGCCCCACCAAAAGATACGCCTATAGTAAGGTTATCAAAATTCATTTGTGAAATAGAAAAAAACAATCCTTTTGTTTGTCAATTTCCTAAAACTGTGAAGGAGACATTCAAAAGGCTTGCCCCATCAATGAAATTCCCTATGAACATGATTTTTGGGAATCTTTGGTTTTTTGCTCCATTGTTGAAAAGACTCATGCCTAGCATAAATACAACGGGTGCAGCAATGTTACGCACAAGTATTGCCTTTACAATGCAAAAGGGAAGTGACGGATTCAATGTCATTCCACAGGAAGCGTATGTAACTGCTAATTTGAGATTTATTCCACATCAGTCAACGGATGAATCTATCGAAATTGTGCGAAAAATAGCAAGTAAATATGACATTGATACCGAGGTGTTATTCGCAGAATATCCGACTAAAGAGATTGATATAAATGCAGCTCCATTTATATTGTTAGAGAAGACAGTCCATGAAATTTTTCCAGAAGCAATAGTGAGTCCGTATCTAATGACCGGAGGAACAGATGCGCGATACTTTGACCAAGTTTGTGACAACTGCTTGAGATTTGCGCCTTTATCAATAAATGCACAGCAGTATTCCAGTATACACGCATTGAATGAAAATATTTGTATTGATACATTGCCAAAAGCAGTAGATTTTTATAAAAAAATAATAATAAAACAAGAGAGCTCGTAAGTTTCAATTGCATTTAATGCAGTTCCGTTTGCTTGCTTTTCGCTGGATTTTTTGTTATTCTTATACTGAAAAATATATACATTGTTTAATCCAGTATTTTTAAATATCATATCGGTATTTACTAATTTAATTATATTCTAGGAGGAAATATGAAATACGCAATAATAGGTTGTGGAAGGATTGCAACTAATCACATTATCGCAGCATTGAACAACAAAGTCGAAATCGTATCAGTATGCGACATTTTACCTGAAGCTATGGATAAGTTGTTAGAGAAACATGATCTTGCACAAAATTCAGGAGTGAAAAAGCATACAGATTACAAAGAAATGCTAGAAATCGAAAAACCCGAATTTGTTAGCATTTCAACGGAAAGTGGTAATCATGCTGAAATTGCACTTTATTGCATTGATCATGGCGTGCATGTGATTATAGAAAAGCCCATGGCTATGAATATCGCGGATGCTAACGAAATAATCAAAAGAGCAAAAGAAAAAAATATCAAAGTCTCTGTAAGCCATCAAAATAGATTTAATGTGGCAATTCAAGAGCTTAGGAACGCAATTGAATCTGATAGATTTGGAGCTCTTTCTCACGGTTCTATACATGTTAGATGGAATAGGGGAAGAGGTTATTATGATCAAGCAAAATGGCGTGGTACATGGCATGACGATGGAGGATGCTTGATGAATCAGTGTATCCATGGAATAGATTTGCTAATATGGATGCTAGGTGGAGAAGTAGAAGAAGTTTACGGAACTACACGAAATCAGTTCCATGATTATCTTGAAGCTGAAGATGTGGGAATGGCTGTATTGAAGTTCAAAAATGGTGCGATCGGCACTATAGAGGGAACTACTAATGTTTTCCCTAAGAATTTAGAAGAAACACTTTATATTTTTGGGCAAAATGGTACTGTTAAAATCGGTGGAACTTCTACAAACAACATAGATGTTTGGGATTTTGCTGATGAGACTAGTGCTGATTTACAAAAGAAAGGATTGCAGGAACAAACTGCAAACGTATATGGAAATGGTCACACATTGCTTTTTGAAGACATGATAAAATCGATGAAAGAAAATAGGACTCCATACATAGATGCTGTGGCAGGTAAAAAAGCACTTGAGATTGTGCTTGCAATCTACAAGAGCCAAAAAACAGGAATGCCCGTCAAGATGCCCCTGGAAAATTTCAATTCGACTGACATGATCGGGATGTTTGATCGTTAAGTAAAAAGTGGGAGAATAAATTTGTTTATTACAAGAAAAGAAACTTTTGGTAATATCGAGATTGAAAAAAGCTTTTTCGTGAACTTACTGAAATATTCACTAAAAAAATATAATAATATAGTTTGGCCTGCCAACAAAAAAGGAAAGATAGTTGACCCAATCATTATGTCTGATTCTTTGGAAAACTATGGAAATGATGGTGAATTAAAAATTAGAGTATATCTAATATATAAATTTGGTGTAAGCATAAAGGAAACTACATCGGATTTTGTCGATGAATTCTCAAAAACAATTATTCAAGCACTAGGGGAATTGCCATCGGAAATAACTGTGTGTATCGTCGGAATCAAGTCAAAACAAATAGCTAGAAGACAGATAAATATCAAGCATAAAATACGATTAAGTGAATAGTTTAGAAATGCAATTGCGAAATATGGCTAATGAGTTGCGAGATATTTGAAACATAAATAGAAATGAACATTTTTCTGAGAGTGAGTTGATCTGTGAATATATATGACAGTATTTCAATTATAAACGGAATAGGCGAAAAAAAGGAGAAGCTGTTAAAAAAGCTTAAAATAGAGACTGTCGATGAATTGCTTACATATTTTCCTCGTAAGTATGAAGATAGAAGAGAATTTTCCCAATATAGCAAAATAGAAGATAAGACAGATGTTCTTATAAAAGGTAAGGTAGTAAATAAATCGGTAAATCGCACGAAAAATCGCAAAGTTATTACAAGAATTACTGTTAGCGATGGAATTGAAGACGTAGAAGTGATTTTTTTCGTCGGCGATTTTCATGTCAAGTTTTTTTCCGTCGGAAGCGAGTATTGCTTTTATGGGAGAGCTACTCGCAACTTCTCGAGAATCACGATTACGCAGCCTCATTACTGTGAAATTGCAAAAAAAGATTCATTCACTGGGCTTATTCCTATTTATGGGCTTACTAAGGGAATTTCACAAAATGAACTAAGGAAATGGATTGCATCCGCGCTTGCAAAATCTGAACATGCGGAGTGGCTACCCGGCCTAATATTGGATGAAAATAGAATCGTAGGTTGGGAATTTGCATACAAAAATATTCATTTCCCAAAAGATGAAGAATCATTTAAGCAGAGTAAATATAGACTTGTTTTTGAAGAACTATTTTTACTGCAAATGGGATTGTCATATATAAAAAGTGGAGATTCTAAAAACATAACTAATTTTCCTCTTGAAAAATCAGATATTGTAGAAAATTATTTGTCGTCAATGCCTTTTGAGTTGACGAATGATCAGAAGACAGCATGGAATCAGATCAAAGAAGATTTATATTCTAACAAAAGAATGAATAGACTTTTACAAGGAGATGTAGGCTCTGGTAAAACTGTAATCGCTGAACTTGCGATGCTTGCAATGGCAGGTGGAGGTTATCAAAGTGCAATGATGGCGCCGACGGAACTTCTAGCAAAGCAGCACTATGAGAGCATAAGAGAGCATTTAAATTTGCATGGAGTAACAGTCGGTCTCCTCGTAAGTTCACTCAAAGCTAAAGAGCGACAAGAAGTAACAGAAAAAATAAATACTGGAGAAATTGATGTGATAATAGGAACTAATGCTTTGATTTCTCAATCGGTACATTATAATAAACTAGGACTCGTAATCACCGACGAGCAACATAGGTTCGGAGTTAGTCAGAGAATGGGGTTAAGTGAAAAAGGCGATAATCCAAATATCTTAGTAATGACTGCAACTCCCATACCACGAACCATGGCTGTAATACTTTACGGAGAACTTGATATTTCCATCATTAAGACTATGCCAAAAGGCCGTAAAGTTATATTGACACAGTCATTTTCGACAGATGAGAGGACAAAAGTATATAATAAAGTTAGAGACTTAATACAAAATGGGAATCAAGCGTATGTGGTTGCGCCTATTATCGACGATTCTGAATCTATAGACATAATGTCTGCAAGCACTATTTATGAAAAATTACAAAAGTATTTCTCAAATTCGACGGTGGCACTAATTCACGGAAACATGAAGGATTCAAAAAGAGATGAAATAATGGCAGGATTTGTTTCAGGCAAAATCGATGTGCTCGTTTCGACAGTATTAATTGAAGTCGGAATAAATGTTCCTAATGCCGTGGTAATGGTTATCGAGAATAGCGAAAGATTTGGACTTGCACAATTACATCAATTAAGAGGTAGAGTAGGAAGAGGAAGTGATCAGTCATACTGTTACCTGATATGTAACAATAATGCTCCGCTGGGGGTCCAACGTGCTGAGACATTGTGTAGCACCAATAGTGGATTTGAAATTGCTGATAAAGACTTAGAAATGAGAGGTCCAGGGGAATTGTTTGGAACTAAGCAGCATGGATTACCGCAGTTAAAAGTTGCCGATATTATCAATCATTTATATATATTAGAAAAAGTGCAAATATTGACTAAGAGAATTTTAAAAAATGATCCGAACTTGATCCAAAGTGAGAATGTAAAAATAAAAGAGAAAATGCTTAAGATGTATGAAGGAAAGATATCATTGTAATTGTCAACGGATTTAAAATGATTCTTAAATCTTAGTAAATAAAAAGAAAGGAAAACTACTTGCGTATTATTAGCGGAGAATATAGAGGCAGAAAGCTAAACACACCTAAAAAAGAAGCGATAAGGCCTACAACAGATAAAGTTAAGGAAGCTGTTTTCAACATGATAGCCCCATATGTTTCGAATGCTGTAGTTTGTGATTTGTTTGCTGGGACGGGCAACCTTGGATTAGAAGCACTATCACAAGGAGCAAGTAAATGTTATTTTTGTGACCGAGCGTCTGAAAGTATTAGAATAATTAATGAGAACATAGAAAAGTGTAATGCAGCGGATAAATCAGAAATACTAAGAGGCGATTTTGAAAAAAACTTGGATAGTATCAACGAGAAAGTCGATATATTCTTTATTGATCCTCCCTACGAGAAAACGGATTATTATGAGAAGAGTATTGTAAAAATATTGGGTAGAAATTTATTATCAAAATATGGTATAATAATATTTGAGCATGAAGTGAAATGTAAGGTTGATGAATTCTTGGTGCCGATTATCGCTGGTAGTCCGGAACATAATCTTACGCTAATAAAGAGAAAAAAATATGGAACTATTATGATTAGCATATTTGTTAAGCAAATATAGAATGATGCGGAGAGGCAATAATATGAAAAAAAAGGTTCTTTATCCAGGATCCTTTGATCCTATGACAAATGGACATTTAGATGTAATAAATAGGGCGGCACAGATGTTTGATGAGGTGATTGTATGTGTAGCTAATAATATATCGAAAAAAACTCTTTTCAATGTGGAAGAAAGAGTTGAAATGATAGAGGACGTCGTTCAAAATATTCCTAATGTAAAAGTGGACAGTTTTGACGGCTTGCTTGCTGATTATGTTAACTTAAACAATATTGATGTCGTCGTACGAGGATTACGAGCAACAATGGATTTTGAATATGAAATCCAAATTTTCCAAATGAATACCCATTTGTTCAACAATGGTGTAGATACGATTTTCTTGATGACATCGCCACAATACTCATTTATAAGCTCTTCTACCATTAAGGAAGTTTTATCGTTTAATGGTAAAGTTGAAGGATTTCTACCAGAGTCTATACTGCAAAAATGCCGATTGAAGTATGCTTCAATGAGTGAATAAATTTCACATCGAAGATATATTTATAAAAATAAATTACACAATTTAAATTATGAAAACTGATAAATAAAAGTAGTATAAAGAAGAAAGGTGAATGGATGTATGGAAAATTTTAAAGTGCTAGAATACATTGATGAATTAGAAGAATTGGTTGCAAACTCATCAAAAACGATTACAGGAAAGACTTTTATAAATGTCGATGACTTTATGGAAATAATTCAAGATATAAGAGATACATTACCTAAGGAAATCGAAGATGCAAAATGGGTGCTTACCCTCAAAGAGCAAAAAATGGCGGAAGCTAAGACAGAGTATGCTAATATTATTTCAGCAGCTGAAGAGGAAGTTGAAATATTAGTTTCTAAAGACAATATTACGAAAAAAGCAAAAGAACAAGAAGAGAGAATCATAAGAGACACGGAAGAAAAAACGAATATCTTAAGGCTGAATGCTTTGGAATATTTGGATAAGCAAATGTTTTCTTTGCAAGAAAGAATGGATGAAATCAATCAAGAGTATATTAAGGAAGCGACGCACAGATTTGAAACCGCTTTTTCAGAAGTCGAAAGAGCTATTGAGGCAGGACGTGACACATTAAGCATGGAAGCTCAAAAAGTAAAAAGAGACCAAAGAAATGAATAAAACAATAGGGATTATAGCTGAATATAATCCTTTTCATAGCGGGCATGCATATCAAATTGAACAAAGTGTAGCTAAAACTGAAGCAAATACGGTGGTCGCAGTAATGAGTGGCAACTTTGTTCAAAGAGGTGAGCCTGCGTTATACGATAAATGGGAAAGGGCAAGGCAGGCAGTTCGACAAGGTGTTAATCTGGTTGTTGAATTGCCCTTTATTTATGCATGTAATAGTGCGGAATACTTCGCATTTGGGGGAGTCAAAATACTAGAATCACTTGGAGAGATAGAATATATTTCTTTTGGTAGCGAGTGTGGTGACATCGAAAAACTTAAATCGATTGCAAAATTACAGTTAGAAATAGAAAAAGATGCTCGCTATAGTCAAAAACTTTCACAACATATTAAAACTGGCTTAAGTTATCCGAAAGCAAAAGAAGTGATACTGCGAGATGCAAGTACTGAAGGAGGCTTCGCGGTTGCAAAAAATCCAAATGATGTATTGGCGGTAGAGTATATTAAGAAATTGGAAAAAATAGAGCCTATTACTATTAAAAGGATAGGAAGTGATCACCATAAAAGCGCAACAGAAATACGTAATTCAATCAAGAGCCAACCTGGAAATACCATAAGAAAAATAGAAGACAACTACTACAAACTTGTTATGGTAAAGATACTCGAAAACGGAGAATCGAGTAAAAATATTTTTGCGGCAGATGACGGGTTAGCAGCGAAGATAAAGAACGAATGTAGAAGAGCTACTGATATGGATTCTCTAATTATGAGTGTAAAATCAAAAGCATATACCCACAGTCGCATCTCGAGATTGATGACACATTTGTTGCTTGATTTTAAAAAACAGGAAATTCTTCCACCTTCATATATACGAGTGCTAGCTTTTGATAAAAAGGGTTCTACATTTTTGTCTCGAATTGCAAAAAATAAGACTAATAGTATTCCTATTATTACTAATATTAATAAAGAAATGGAAAAGGACAACTTGCTTCGCGAAAAGCTGAAGTATGATATTTTAGCGACGGATTTATACAATTTAATGCTTGAAAGAAACTTATATGAACATAGTGAGTTCTTGCAAAAGCCATATGTAGGAGATAGATAATGAAAGAAGCGCGAATCGTAGTCGCAACACAAAACAAACATAAGATTGAAGAAATTGCCGCAATAATTAATATTCCAAATGTCAATATTATTTCTCGTGATGAGGCTGGGGTACCTCCGTTTGAAGTAGAGGAAACGGGTACAACATTTGAAGAAAATTCATATATAAAAGCAAAGGCAATAATGAATGTCATAGGAGAGATAACAATTGCGGATGATTCGGGACTTGAAGTAGATGCTTTAAATGGCGAGCCGGGAATTTATTCTGCGAGGTATGCAGGGGAAAATGCAAAAGATAGTGACAATAATGAAAAATTATTAGAAAAACTGCAAGGCCTTCCTTTGGAAGAGAGAGGGGCAAAGTTTGTTTCTGTAGTTACTTTGGTCCATCCTAATGGAATGAAAATAGTTGCAAGAGGAGAATGTAAAGGACATATTATTAGTGAACCGCGAGGAAACTCGGGATTTGGGTATGATCCACTTTTTATCCCTGATGGCAATGATAAAACATATGCGGAACTTACTAAAGATGAAAAAAACTGTATTAGCCATAGGCGCAGAGCACTGGAACAACTGGCAAAGTCGCTTATAAATTTAGAAATATATTAATATACAGACATCTTATTTATTAATGTAGTGTCACACCCCAAATAATCTGGGTTTGAAAGTGTAGTAACGAGAGTTGTTACACTTTTTTTATTGTAATAAATAAAATTATTATTGAATATGTATTTGTGCAAAATCTTACATTAAAATCTCTTATATTGATAGTAATCGATGCGCCGTATTGAAAAATAGTAATTGGCAACTATAATACTAGTAGAAGCAATGAGGGGGAGTGAAGCATGGAAATATTTAATATTGCTATTGGAATTGAAGATTTTAGATATGGAGAGGCAATTGCGAAGGTTCTAGGTAGAAAACATAGTTTTTTGCATTTTACAAATTATGATGAAGATTCATCCTCCGCAATGGAGAACCGTAAATACGATGTAATGTTGAGCAGTGATTATCAACTCAAACGTAGTAATTCCATAATTATCACTAATTCAATAGATGAAGAATCTTTAGTTGAAAAGAGCCAGAAATATATTTTTAAATATAGGTCGTCAGAGAGATATTCAAAAGCAATATTTGACTTGATTTTTGAAAATACTGGGCATCAAATTATGATCAGGCGCGAAAAACCGTGCAAAGTTATCGCTTTTGCTGGAATAAGCGTGTCAGATTTTAGTAAGGATATAATTTCTCTAGCACATGTAATGAACAGAAATGAAGGTAAAAAAATCATATACATTTGCTTTGACAGTGTTTGCAGTCATGAAATAATTGCGCCCGAGGAAAACTCACCGATATTACGAATGATGTATTACCTAGATGTAGATAAAAAATTTCCTATCGAAAATTTTATTCATTCATCAAGTGACGATATCGACTATATTTTAGATTATAGTATTCCTAATTTACTATGTCTAGGGAATCAAAATAATATAATTAAAATTATTAGAGAGGTGATATCATTGGGGAAATACGACTATGTTTTCGCATATTTTGGCCAAAATATATTGTCTCTTTTAAACGAATCAATAAACAAAATGAATGAAGTTATTTATTATTCGGTTTCTTTTTCTAACGAAATGTATGAGACCGATGTTAGGGTTATAAAGGTGATTCGTGAGGCAATTGGTAAAGAACACTTTTTTAGTATAGACGAAGAAGAAAATAGTTTTATCCAAAGAAGTAAACATTATTTGGAAGAATGTATGAGTGTAAATGACGAGGGGGAGTAGTCAACTGTTTATATGAGTAATAAAAGAATTGAAATCAGCGAATATATCAAATATAAGGCTTCCGAAATTAATACTTTGATCGGTGAAGTATCCGATAGTTTGGATGAAGAAGAAATCATCTTTCAAATTGAGGAAGAAGTGTTCAAAGATATTCAGAAATTGAAAGTAACAATGCAGGAATGTTCAAGGATAATCTCTTCGATATATAGTAGTATGCGGTGTAAGATTGGTTTTTTAAATGAAATCCTTGCTGATGAAAGTGTCACAGAAATCATGGTAAATGGACACGAAAATATATTTGTAGAAAAGGATGGAAAGATAGAGAGATACACCTCAAATTTTGAGAGTGAAGAAGAATTAGAGGAAGTTATAAGAAAAATAGCCGCGGATGTTCATAGAGAGATTAATGAATTATATCCGATCGTAGATGCTACATTACAAGACGGATCAAGAGCAAATGGTGTTTACAAGAATATTTCTACTACAGGACCGACGCTTACAATCAGAAAATTTAAAAAAGAACATATTGGAATCTCGGACATGGTCAAAAATGGAACACTGACGAATGAATGCAAAATATTTTTAGAGACAGTAGTACGCTGTGGCTATAACATATTTGTGAGTGGAGGCACATCATCTGGGAAGACTACTTTCTTGAATGCACTTTCTCATTTTATTCCTTCTAGTGAGCGAATTATTATTATTGAAGACTCCAAAGAACTTCAAATTAAAGGAATCCCTAATCTCGTGCAATTACAAGTAAGAAATCGCAACAGTCAGGGCGTAGGGGAAATAACTATAGCCGATTTGATAAAAACAAGTCTTCGAATGAGACCCGATAGAATAATTATAGGAGAAGTCAGAGGAAAAGAAGTCACGGAAATGTTACAAGCATTTAATACCGGGCATGATGGAGGCATGTCCACAGGACATGCAAATTCTATACGAGGAATGCTCTCGAGACTTGAATCGATGTATCTAATGGGGATAGAGGTCCCCATGACTGTAATTAAATCTCAAATTTGTGAGGGCATTGATATTTTTGTTCATCTTGCGAGATTATCAAATGGAGCGAGAAAAGTAATAGAAATAGGTGAAATCCTCGGGTTTGATGATAACAAATACAATATAAATATGCTTTTTGAACTGAATGGGACAAATGAGCTTGTAAGCACTGGGAACAAGTTATTTTTTCGTCAGAAGCTGCTTTTGAATGACATGGATTTATGTGGGGAAAATATTCATGATAGAGGATTATAGCGTATATACATTGAATTCTAGAGAAAAGGCTATAGTAGGAGGCAGTTTAGTTATAGTGTTGCTCATAGCAGGATGGGTGTTTTACGATAATTTTTTTCTAACACTATTTGCACCATTTTTTTTGAAAAATGCAATTAAATTTCGTGAGCACTCGTTAGCTCAAAAAAGAAAGACCAGAGTAATATCAGAATTTAGAGACTTACTCTTCATTTTATCTTCTCATATAGCTACTGGAAAAGGAATGGGAAAGAGCCTGTCGAATTCAATTGAACCAATTAGCGATATTTATGGAGATGAAAGTATAATTGCTGTTGAGTTAAGACATATAGAAATTGAGTTAATGAATGAAAGTGCAAAAGATATAGATGTATTAGAAGATTTTGCAATTAGGGTGCAAAGCGATGATATATGGGAATTTGTCACGACGTACAAAGTGTGTAAGAGTAGCGGTGGTAATATGGTAATCTCGATGAATAAGGTTGCTGAGATTATCGGAGATAAAATTAATATGAAAAGAGATATAGATGTATTTTTGAACCAAAAAAAACTTGAAGGATATATTATTTTATTAATGCCTATTTTGATTGTCGGTGGATTGAAGCTTACAACTGCGGATTATTTTCAGATAATGTATGAAACACTCGCGGGTAGAATTGTAATGAGTTTAGTATTAATTGTGCTTGTCATAGCATATAAAATGATAGAGAGGATAACTTACATTGAAATATGATGGCATTTTAAGGAAATTGTTTAATAAAGCGAGAAAATTACAGTTCTCAGAATTTAAAATGCAAAAAATACACCTTATGGTTTTAGTTTTGGCTGTTTTAGTGATTGTTGCTTTGACCCAAGAATTTTGGAAAACTATGAACATTTATAGGTATGAGGATAATGGGAGTGTAAGTAGTATAAGCACAGAAAATGGGGAAAACATACATTATTTTAATATTTCTTTAACGCAAGGGGATAACGTGTTTAATACGAAGGCTGAACTGAAGTTGACTGCTCCTCTTTCGGAAAGTGTCGAAGATGACAATCGCGCAAATGATAATGAAATATTACTTTTAGATGAAATCGAACTTATGATTAGTGAAATTGAAAATAGTAGGGGAGAAGAAGTAATTTTACCACAGCAATTACGCGATGATATAAGTGTATATTGGAGTGTAAATAGGAATTATTCCTTTGTATGGGGGCTTTTATTTATGCCAATATTATTTTTACTGCATAGAATAGACAAAAAAAATAAGAGTAAGAAAATTATTCTCAAAAAAAAGGAAGAATTGCTTTTTTCTTTACCGGATTTTGTTAATAAAATAATATTGCTAAGTAACGCTGGAATGACTCTGCAAGATACTATTAATAATATTATTATAGGATACTCGGTGCAAAAAAAGAGTAAAAACAACCTTTTACTAGATGAGTTATGCATAATGCATGAACAATCGCGCCATGGCGACATAAACATATTTGTGATGTTTAATGATTATGCGAGAAAGTCGGGTATCAGGGAATTGTCAAGAATCTCAAACATGATTTTAGAATCTTTTTATAGAGGAACTGATTTGATACTAAAGATTGAAAATGAAAGAACGATGCTATGGAATGTAAAGATGAAAGCGGTAAAGTCTAAGGGAAAACTTGCAGAAACAAAGTTACTGATTCCTCTTTCAATGCTTTTGGTTACACTTATAATCGTGACGATGGCTCCTGCGATGCTTCAGCTTTAGTCCACACAGGAAAGCACAGAGAATAAATACTATGTGCTTTAGAAGGTTTCACTAGTTATATAAATAGAGTTTTTCACTGGTTATTAATTGCTGTGTAAGGAATAGATGTGTCGCAGCAATGGAACATAATTGAAGTTATTTTTTTTAAAGGAGGAAATTAAAATGTTACGAAATAAAAAGGGAATGGAAATGGTGCAGGTAGCAATTCTTGTTGCGATAGCAGTATTAATTGGGTTAATTTTTAGGAGTGAAATAACAGAATTTGTAGAAACTACCTTTAGCAATTTGAACGGCAGTTCTTTTAGTTAACAGTATTACATTAGAGGATCTGTAATTAGGAGAGACGATTATGAAATATAGTAAGACAAAAAAAATGTTACAAGAAAATAAAAAAATGAACTGTAAATTACTTCGTTCAAAAAAAGGAAGCGAATTTGTCGAAGCTGCTATTTCAATGCAACTTATTATCTTAATAAGTATAGCTATAGTGCTTTTGTGTATGCATTTTTATAGATGCTTAGATATTCAAGTAAGGATGCATGGCGAATTGAATGATTTAAGTGCTACAAATGAAAACATATACAGTGAAGCGTCAAAGAATGAAATAATAGGCATAAGCGAAATTACGGCTAATAAGATACTGTTGGACGAAAGCAAAATTATTAGAGCAGGTGAGGTTATTACTTGGTAGTAAATAATGAAAATAGTAAAAAATAAAAATGGGACTGTAGTTATACTTGTGACACTATTTTTTGTTACACTGCAGTCATTAATAATTGGGATAATTTACATTTCTAGGGATCTGGCAATTGAGGGGGGGGTGAAGAGTTTAGGTCAGCTTCATGCTCAATCAATTTTAGCAGAATATGACAGAACTTTATATGATAGGTATAGAATATTTGGATTCTATGGAGAAGAATTTTATACTAGAGATAGACTGGAGTTTTATTTTGGAAAATCATTGTCAGATAAAGAATATATCGATTATGAAGTAGACTCTTTGAATTTACAAAAATATACTTTATTGGATGTAAATAACTTGCAAAAACAAATAAATGAGACCATAGTCGAAAATATTTTATCCCCTATTATATACGAACCTAATATTGTTTCGAATGATCCCACAATAAGAAACAGTCGAATAATAAGTGAGCTTCCTTCTAATATGGCGGGTGTAGAAAATAGAATGCTAGATATAGATCTTAATATCAAAGAACCACAGGATAGTATAAATTTGCACTTGTATGTCCACGATTTCTTTAAAAATGCGTTGAATGCCAAAGGATTAGGGGAGACTTTCTTTAACTATGAGATAGAATATCTAATAGCTGGCGAAATGAGTGATTCGAAAAATTTACAAAGTATAAAGAATAGTCTCACAGCCTTTAGGATAGCAGCGAATACAGCATATATTTTGACCGATCCTACCAAAGTTGCATTGGCAACCAGCATGGCGACAATCAGTGTCGGGCCTGGCCCACAACTGATTGCCGCAAAATATGCTATTTTAGTTGGTTGGGCGACAACAGAAGCAGTGAATGACGTTAACACATTATTAAATGGTGGAAAAGTTCCATTATTGAAATCAGTTACGACATGGGGAATTGGCATGTCATGTCATAGTGGATTGAATTACGATGATTATCTTAAGGCGATGCTGATTAGTGTATCCAAGAACACAAAGTTGTATAGGATTCTGGATTTGATTCAAATGAATTTGATTTTAAGTTACGACAAGGATTTTTTAATAAAGGATTACTACACAGGAATAGAGTTCAGTATGGCGGTAAATAATAAACTCATCAAAAATAAAAATGAATATTGAATATTTGAGTATTCAATGTTAGTAAATACTCACTAGTAACTAGCTCTGATTTGTAGTGAGATGAATCATGGAGTGGGAATTATGAAGGTGCTCAAGAGCAAAAAAGGGAGTTATATACTTGAAGCTACAATTATGCTTCCCATATTTATTTTATCCTTGATAGCCATGGTTTCGATAGTTGGTATTATCGGAAACTGTGAAAAGGCGATTTATCAAGCTAGTGATATGGCACAGTTTTCTTCGATACAAAGACATTATACGAAGACAGATTTAATTTTTCCTATTCGACTTGTTCGCCGTGTAGAGGAAAGCAACGGTCTTGTGAAGAAAAGTCGCGTATCTTGGTATAGAGAAGGATTCAAAGAAAATGGAATAGATGAACTTGTAGAGTTTAGTTTTCAGAATAGTTTTGAGAGAGTGGATTTTGAAACACAGATCGTATTTCGTAGTTTCAATGGGCGTGATAATATTTCGCAAGGAGAACTACGTGATAATTTTGAAAAAGAAGAGGCATCAGATGAAGTGTATATATTTCCTCATAGTGGGAAGAAATATCACAATGAAAGATGTAGATATGTGAAAGAAAATTATGTTCAAGGATTTTTGAACTTCAAAATTAAACAAAAATATTCTGCATGTTCCAAGTGTACTCCTCCGCATGATACAGGCGGGATGATTTATTATTTTCCTAATTCCGGAGATCACTATCATACATCGGAGTGTACACATGTTGATAAATACACGATTACGATTGAAAAAAGTGATGCAATTGAAAAAGGATATTCTCCATGTTCTGTATGTGGTGGATAATTAATTAATAAGAAAGGACGGTGTAGTGTGCTAAGTAGCCATGTAGAAAAAAGATACGAAAAAAATAAACTGGAACAATATATCGTAGATATTCTTTCACTAGGCTTGAATGAAAATTTTTTTCCGCCCTCCATTGTGAATTCCGGGGACGAAATACTTGTGTCGTACGACACAAGCGGTTATACTAAACTTTCATCTATTGAATCTCTCAATCTTATAGAATTGCTTTGGATAATTAAAAATATTGTTAAGATAATAAAGAAATGCGAAAACAATTTTATACTGCTTTCTAAATATAAGATGTCTTCAGATGAAATATACTTAGATGAGAAAAATAAAATTGTCAAAATAATATATGATGCAGATGACAGACATAAAAACATAGCTAAAATATTGATGAATATTGCAATAGATTTTGAAAATAAAATAAATGGTGATTATATTTTTTACGACAAGTTGGTTGAGATTCTGAAAAAAGAAAAAGTCGATACTAGAAGTATTATTAAAAACATCAGTTATCTAGAAGAGTCAATTGCTATGGAATCGGAATATAATTGAGGAATATATTGCATGTATCGGGTCGGGATATATTGTATACTTTGAGTCGAGGTGTTGACATTGTGAAGAAAAAATGGTACTATTGTGTTATCTTCTTTTCTTTGAAGAAGACTTTTATTTATTTATTTTATTCAGAGGAGGAATCATTATGGGTAAAAAAATTCCAATGTGGCAATGCTTAGTAGTATTACTATTCTGCCTAATCGTACTATGCTACGCACTCAATATTTTTGGTCAACTTTTTGGCGAAGCATTTGAATGCGGATATGGCGAAGTTCATATTCCACTTATTATTTCAGCAATTTTTGCTGCCGCTGTAGCTGTTGCTAACGGTTACAAATGGGCATTTCTTGAAGCAGGCATAATGGCGTCGATTAATAGATCGATGCAAGCTTGTATTATACTTATGATTGTAGGCTTGTTGATTGGATCATGGATTGCTGCCGGTGTTGTTCCTGCAATGATCTATTATGGTTTGATGATACTTCAACCTAGCATCTTCTTGCTTGCTGCTTGTGTACTTGCTAGTATAGTTTCTTTGGCTACAGGTTCTTCTTGGACTACAGCTGGAACTATCGGTATTGCACTTATTGGTGTAGGGAATGGTCTAGGTATGCCAATTGCAATGACTGCTGGAGCAGTGGTTTCTGGTGCATATTTTGGTGACAAAATGTCTCCACTTTCAGACACGACTAACTTAGCCCCTGCGATGGCTGGTTCAAACTTGTTTGATCATATTAAACACATGGTTTACACAACTGGGCCTGCACTTATAATTTCACTAGTTATTTATGCTATACTTGGTATTCAAGGTGATTCATCTAGTTATGATCCAGCGGTAGTAACTGATATGCAAAATGAAATTGCTTCAAATTTCAATATCAATCCACTATTGCTTATACCACCAGTATTAGTAATAGTAATTGTTGCACTTAAAATACCAGCACTTCCAGGACTTATTGCTGGAGTATTACTGGGATGTATTTTTGGTTCAATCTTCCAAGGCGTTGCTTTGGCTGATTGGTTCTCATTAGTTCACTATGGATTTGACTACGCAGGAACTTTCTATGCGGAAGTTGGAGTTACAGAGGGAACTGTTGCATACGATATGAATGATCTTCTAACAAGAGGTGGTATGGATGGTATGCTATGGACTATTAACCTAATTATATGTGCTATGACATTCGGCGGAATTATGGATGCATCTGGAATGCTTGCTACACTTGCAGGTTCACTTCTTAAGATTGCAAAGAGCAATGGACTACTTGTAGTAGTAACGTCGGTTGCTTGCGTATTCGTTAACGTCGTTTCTGCTGACCAATATCTATCATTAGTACTTCCAGGAAGAATGTTCAAAGAAGCGTATGAAGATAGAAGATTAGCGCCTAAAAACTTATCAAGAGTTTTGGAAGACGTTGGTACTATTACTTCTAACTTAGTTCCTTGGAACACATGCGGAGTAACAATGAGAACATTCCTAGGAACTCCACAATGGGGAACTAATGGATATGCTCCTTATGCATTCCTTTGTTGGTTAACTCCAATAATAACAAACATATATGCATTCACAGGAATTACTATGACTAAGATGACAGAAGAAGAATATCAAGCTATTCTTGTTCAAAGAGAAAAAGAAAAAGAAGAAGCTAATCAAGCACTTGAAGCTTAATTCTACTCAAGTTATTTATGTAAAAAGGGGGATGAAATATTCATCCCCCTTTTTAAGTTTTGGAATTGTATTGGAATGAGGAAGTGATCTCGGATATTGTTTTGTCTATTTTGCTATATAAATTAAGAATATCAAGATTATTGACTATTATATGTGTTGCATAATTAATTTTCTCAGATTCGGGCATTTGATTATTAATTCTTGCTTGTATTTCACTCAATGAAATATTATCACGTACTTTAATTCTATCTATTATTTTTTCTAACGGAGCAGTTACTACCCAAACATAGTCGCAGAGCAGATTAAGGTTTTTTTCTATTAAAAGTGGAGCATCTATAAATAGTAAGTTGGATTTTTCAAATCCAGAATACATGCAATCATCTTTTTTGAAAGCAATTGCTATATCCTTTATTTTTTTAACAACTACTGCTGTAGTTACATCTTCTAGCTTAATAAGAGACTGTTCGTCGTTGAAGACTATATCAGCAAGTTTCTTTCTATTAATTTCTTTGTTGGGTAGCATTATTTCCTTGCCAAAAATGCCTATCACTTTGTTATATGATATTTCGCCGTAGGCAAGTGAAGCGCGTGCAATTTCATCGGCATCGATTACTGAGTACTTTCTCCCGATCAGATATGAGGTTATCGTAGATTTTCCTGTCCCGATTCCTCCTGTTATTCCAATTATTATTTTTTTCATTCAGTTAATTCTCGTAATTTCTTATACTTTATCAATAGTATGCGTCAGTAAGTAATAATTTATATATTTACTTTAATTCATACCAAGTATTTCCTATATTTACGTCAGTAGCTAGCTTTACGTTTAATGCCGCTGCATCTCGCATATTTGTAATTAGAAGTTCTTTTACATCTTCCAATTCATCTTTTTTTACATTAATAATTAATTCGTCGTGAACTTGCAAAATAAGCCTAGACCTGTAATTGTTTTTCCTCAATTCATTATATACATTTATCATTGCGATTTTTATTATATCGGCGGCACTTCCTTGTATTGGAGTATTCATTGCAAGCCTTACCCCTAGTTGACGAATGATGTAATTTGAAGAATTAATTTCAGGTATGAATCTTTTTCTTCCCATGATAGTTTTAACGTACCCATTGTTTTTACAAAATTCAACTTGTTCATCCATGTACTTTTTCACTGATGTGTGTTTCGAAAAATAATCAGATATGTATTGCTCACCTTCCTTTGGAGAAGTTGCAAGTTCTTCCGAAAGACCAAAACCACTCATCCCATATATTATTCCAAAATTAATTGCTTTTGCCATCCTCCTGTCCGACGAAGTGACTTCATCCATAGGAATTCCTAATACTCGTGCAGCAGTTAATTTGTGTATGTCTTGGTTATCATTAAATGCAGTAATCAGATTTTCATCCGCTGAAACATGGGCAAGTACTCGTAGTTCTATTTGAGAATAGTCCGCACCTATTAGAACATCTCCTTCTTCATGTGGAATAAAGGCTTTTCTTATTTCTCGACCTTGTGCTTGCTTGATGGGGATATTTTGTAAGTTAGGTTCAACACAACTAATTCTGCCTGTTGCCGTGACGGTTTGCATAAAATGTGCATGAACTTTGTCATCCTCATTTATTAAAGGAAATAATCCTTCTATATAAGTGCTATTTAGTTTTGATAATGTTCGATAAGCTAGAATAGATGTTACAATCGGATACGAGTGTTCTAGTTTCTTTAATATGTCAGCATTTGTACTATATTTTCCACTCTTCTTTTTTGCGGGGTAAGGAATTTTCAAGTCTTCAAATAGTATATTCGCAAGTTGAATAGGGGAATTGATATTGAACTCTTTTTCAGAAAGGGCATATATTTCATTTTCTAATTTTGTTATTTCTTCCCTTAATTTAGTGCCTATTTCTTTAAGGGTATTCTTATTTATCTTAAATCCTTCTTTTTGAACAAAAGTGAGCACCTCAATCAGCGGTAATTCTACATTTTTGAAAAGAGATGTTAGTCCTTCATCTTCAAGTTCTTTTTTCATCGGCTCTATCAAATTTAAAATAGAATTAAGGAAGTCGTACGCATAATTTTCATATTTTGTAGCTTCGCTTGAAAAAAGGTCTATCTGAGTATTTATGTTTGAAAAATCAGGAGATTCATCCATTTTAATTCTCAGGTATTCAAAGGCAATTGCATCAAGATCATAAGTAGAACGCGTCGGATCTAAAAGGTATTTTGCTATGCTTGTATCGAATGAACAATTAAAGCTTGTAAGACCATACATCGATAATACGTACATATCTTCCTTTATATCGTGTCCTATAATCGAAACTTTCGAATTGTTTAACTTATCAACAAACTTTTCAGTCATAGACTGGTCACAATTGTCGAGGTAGTAAAAAGTATTATTTATTACAAATGCTATACCATATACTGAAGGTTTTGTTTTATGATTTTTATCACAAAATACTTTAATTGCGATTGAATCTGCGAATGGAGTAGGGGAGTCGACTAATTTTGTGCTTTCAGATAGTTCATGTTGTGATGAAGATGAATCTATGTCAAATGGAATATCGTCAAAGTCAGAAATGCTTTCAATTTTAAATCTATTTAATTCTTTTATTTTAACTGTCGGTATGTTATCTAGTAACTCTTTTATGTCATCAATTTTCGTATTATCTTCATGATAATCATCGATACTATCTTTAGGAGCATCATTTAAATTTTGAGATTGAACCAAGGCAGAAACAGGGGATTCAGTAACTTCAACTTGCGGAGCGTTTACTCTGGTTGATGCTGTTGTATTTATACCTTGTTCCTTCATGTCGTTTCTCAGCGATTGCATAAACTTATTAAATTCGAGTTTAGTATATAAACTTAATAACAAATCATAGTTTATTTCTTTTAGTTTTAAAGTATCCCATTCTATGTCTATAGGGACATTTGTATCTATCGTGGCAAGCATCTTGCTCATGTTCGCTAGATGACTATTGTCTATGAGTTTCTGCCGTAGTTTGTCATTTGCAACTTCTGAGATATTATCATAAATATTTTCAATGCTTCCAAATTGAGACAGCAGTTTTTGTCCAGTTTTTTCACCTATTCCGGGAACTCCTGGTATATTATCAGACGAATCTCCCATCAAGCCCTTTAAATCGATAAATTGGGTAGGTGTTAAGTCATAGACTTCGATCATTTTGTTTTTATCGTATAAGTCAAAATCGGTGATTCCACGTTTTGTAATGAGTACTTTAGTAGTGTCGGTTGCTAGTTGTAATGCATCCTTATCTCCGGTAACTATCAATGGTGCTAATCCGGCGTCTTCTCCTTGTTTGGCTATAGTCCCAATTATATCATCGGCTTCGAATCCATCTTTTTCAAACATGCATATGTTTCGTGCTTGTAACACCTCTTTGAGTATTGGGAATTGCATCGATAGTTCATCTGGTGTTTTTTTTCTATTTGCCTTATATTCTGTATATTCTTTATGTCTAAAAGTAGGTGATTTTCTATCAAAAGCAATGCAGAGATATTCCGGATAAAAGTCAGTCAGGATTTTGTTGAGCATGTTAATAAATCCATATATTCCTTGAGTGAAGATGCCTTCTTTTGTAATCATAGGGTGCTGCATCGCATAGTATGCTCTATTCATTAAACTATTACCATCGATGATTATTAATCTTTTTTTTGAATTCATTTTTCCTTACTTTCTTTTGATTTATAAATTAATATTAGCTCTTAATTAATGTTGAATTAGAAGTCGTTATATTTGTTCGAATACTATTAATAATATGTAAGATCTTTGTTGCACGATTATTGGTTGACAGAATGTATTATTGCTTGTTAGAACTTAGTGCAGCATCTACAATAGCTTCCTCCATTGCACGAGTTGCAAGCACTGCAATGCTATCGAAGTTGGCTGCGTGTCTAGATGTCGTCATCGTGAAAATAGTATCTCCGTCCATCGATGTATGACAAGGTTTTATCCTGCGTGCAAAAGCATCATGTGTAATGCTAGAAAGTTTGTTGCATTGTGCTTTAGTTAATTTCGCATTAGTAATTATACAACCTATGGTAGTATTTAGCTCTGGATATGTACTTTGTGATGTGTTCGTAAATTTTTTGTTTTCAACAGATGCCCTAGTATTTTCTATGTTAATTAATCCTATAAAGTAATCTTCAGATGAGACATATTCTTTTTGGTTGTTATCAAGTAAACCAGCAATTATATTATTATCCATATCGAATATATCACCTAGTGGATTTGCTACTACTATTGCCCCCACTTCGATATTACCTAGTTTGTAGGCGCTCGTTCCTAGTCCAGATTTCATCATACTTTGTATTCCTGCAATTTTTCCGCAAGTAGCACCAGTGCCACCACCCATATTTCCAGATATAAGCATATCTTTTTCAGAACTTACGCACGCAGTCATCGCCATCTCTTTATCTGGACGTATATTTCAATTTCCAATTGCAAGGGCAAATATCCATGCTCCAGACACAATCGGGACGACTCCGATCCCGACATTAAATCCTTTTTCTTTTTTCTCTAAATACTCCATGATTCCTGACGCACAATCGAGGCCATACGCACTTCCACCTGATAGGAACACAGCATGAATTTTTTCTACTGTATTTTCGGATTTTAACAAATCTGTTTCTCTAGTTGCTGGAGATCCCCCCCTCACATCTACACCAGCAGTTGCACCATCTTCACATAGTATAACTGTTACACCTGTCATTGCTTCTTCGTTTTGTGAATTTCCAATCTTAAATCCATCTATGTCTTGTACCTTGATTCTGTGAAGATTTGCATCTTGTACGTCTGATTTTCCCATTTTTTCTCCTAATTTGCTAATGAAAGTAGTGTTGTGGATTTAACAATGAATTAATAATCCATATTCAATCATATAAAGATAAGTTTCTTTAACCGTTTTTCCTAAGGATTCCTCCAAAGAATGTTTGTATAATGATAATTGAGTTTCATACTTATTGAGAACGCGCCTTTTCTCAGATTCTATGTCGTCTTGATTCATTTACCTTGATTTATAGTCTATTAGGACAAGTTCATCATCTTCTAGAAAATAACAGTCAATAATTCCTTGAACTAGGATTTCATCGTTGTTTATATTTTCATACATAGTGAAGGGAACTTCGCGAAACAAACTGCCATTTTTTGCAGCATTTCGCAATCGAATACCGATCTCTGAATTTAAAAATCTAGCGATTTTATGCAAGTTGATTTCTTTCAGTTCAAGTTCAGTTAGAACATTTCTTTTTGTAAGGTTATCGCATTGTTCATTTATGTCTTTTAAATCACATTCCATAGTCAGATTTATTTTCTGAAGAATTTTGTGGTAGATATTTCCCTTGTCTGCCGCCGATATTTTGGAAGGCACTTTGTTATGCAAGAAATTGGGTTTCCTCAAGCTAGCTATTATATTTTGTTCATCATTATTTTTGTTGACCGATTGTAATGAATTGAGTTCTGAGACGGAATATTTTTCCTTCGATATAGTCGCCGGTAAGTAATTATACTTATTTTTCATTCGTTTATCAATCTCTTGTTGGACTTGTACATCTATATTTGAAGGGTTAAATTTCATAGGATGGTGATAATCAGTAGTTTTATCTGTATCCATGTGAATATTGTCTATAAGTTTGAGTTCTACACCAGCAATAGAGGTCATATTCAAAAATGTTTTGTTATCGACTATATTATTTTCTTTGCTTTCTAGAAAGTCCTCATAATTTTCTGTAGTCCCTATTAATATTAAAGCATCTTTAGGACGAGTGAGTCCTACATAAAAAACACGTTCTTCTTCCTCATATTCCTCTGCTAGTGAAGTTTTTTCTATCAAGGTTTGTATTAGAGTTTTTTGCTCAATATTTTCGTCTAAATTAATATATGAAAGGCCTATTCCTATATCCTTATGAACATATATTTTGGTGTCTTTATTAGAATTATTCTTTTTGCGTGAAATTCCAGGGATTATCACGAGAGGAAATTCCAACCCTTTACTTTTGTGAATTGTCATGATTCTGACAATATCATCGTTTTCCGAAGTTTGCTTGACTTGGGGCATGGATACTTTTCGTTCTTTGACAGTTTCAATATATTTTACGAAAGTGTAAAGGGAAGCACCTGTTTGAGAATGAAATCCACGAGCCTTTTCAATTAAAATTCGAAGATTTCCCTGTCGAACTTCTCCTTTTGGCATTGCTCCCGTGATAATATAATAGTCGGTCTCCTTTAGAATTTCCCATATGAATTTATCGAGAGGCATAGTTTGAGAGAAGCTTCTCCATTTTTCAATTTTTTCTAATGTAATTTTGCATTTTTTTGCCAGCGATGGATTAATACCAACCTCGCTATATGTTTCAAAAGCTTCTACATATGAACCTTTTTGGTAATGCCTCCTTATTTCTCCAAGTTCATCGAGAGTAAAATTAAAAATGGATGAATATAGTGTTGCTAAAAAAGGAACGTCTTGATATCGGTTGTTAACAATCATAAGTAGGTTTAATACTAAATTGATTTCGACACTGTCGAGATATCCATCTGTATCGTCGATATGCGCTTCTATGTTAGCTTCTTTTAATGTTTTATAAAATACGTCGGCATAGTTCTTTGCACTACGTACTAGGATAACCATATCTTTTTTCTTGAACTTACATAGTTTATCATTCTTCGAATCATAAAAAGGTTTTCCTAGATATTCTTTTATTACATCGCATGTAGCTATTGCTTCCAATTCTGCCTTTTTATATTCTTCTAATTCTTCGTTATTCTCTATGATATCCTTTGATGCTAGTAGGCGAAGCTCTGGTTTGTAATTGATTGCCTTATCACTTGAAATTCCCTCGTATAGTTTTGCATCATCGTCGTAGCCAGCCATTACATTTTCGAATAGTACGTTTACATAGTTAATTATGTTTCCTTTACTTCTATAATTTTTGTTTAGATCGATTTTTTCTGAATGAATATCACCGCCATCCCTATATAATTCGTATTTTTCTTTGAATATTTTTGGCTCGGCTAGTCTGAATTTATATATGCTTTGTTTTATGTCCCCAACCATAAACAAATTGTTGTCCCGCTTTATGCAGTTTATTATAGCTTCCTGCAATATATTAGTGTCTTGGTACTCATCAATGAAGATGTGTTCGAATTTGTTTCTATAGTAGTCCTGCGCCTCTTTTTGACTTAAAATGTTAAAGCAACAATGCTCGATATCGTTAAAATCTATAAGTCCCTTCGCTTTTTTTGCATTTGTAAAAAGTTCATCGTAGCGATGGATCAGTTTTTCCATAATTAATCCCATTTTGTACGTTGCATTTATCTTTTCAACTTGACCTTGAAGCTCTTCTGAAAAGATGAGATTTTTCAGTTCCTTTATTTTTCCCTTACCGATTTCACGTAATTTGGTGACTAGTAGTTTTACACTTTCGTAGTCTTTTTGTTCTTCTTTAGTCGCTCTAAGTGTGGATGGTTTAAATAAATCGAGTATATTCTTTACTGAATTTACATCTTGTTTTTTTGCAGCTTTGAGTAAAGACTCATAAATTTCTTTCTCGTTAAATATTAGCTTTGATTCAAGACTCGGTACGTCGATGAGGGCTTTTATTGCAGCATCGTTTGAAGAAATTGCTTCGTTTATGTTTTTTATTGTAAGTTCCCATACTTTAAGCATGTTGTCAGAATTTAAGAAGTCTTCAAGTGTCAGGGATAATTTTGTTACGCTTTTTTCTAAAAATTCCCATGGATGTGGTAGGCTGCGAATCATATCGTATATTTTATCGATGTTATCCTTGATAACATTTTCATTTTTTTCACTTGAATAACAGTACAAAAATTCTATAAAATCCTTATCTTCACTTTCAAAAAATTCTTTGAAGAGTCTATCTAAAGATTCGCGTTTAAGTATGGTGGAATCCGCATCGTCACATATTTTGAACGAGGGTTCAATATTAATAATGTAGTAAAAATCACTCAATACTTCTAATGCAAAACTGTGAAAAGTACTGATATTAGCGCGTGATAATAGTGAAATTTGTTTCTGGAGATATTCTATTTTATACAAGTCAGTTTCATTTTTACTAGCTTGTTGTAAAGAAGTGCGAATTTTGGCTTTCATTTCAGAGGCTGCAAGATTAGTGAAGGTGACGATTAGCATTTTGTCGACAGAAAAGTTCTCATCGATTATTAGGCGCTTTATTCTTTCAACTAAAACGGCCGTCTTTCCAGAACCAGCTGCTGCAGAAACCAGTATGTTTTTTTCTCTTAATTCTATGGCTTCGTTTTGTTCATTTGTCCATTTCATGTGAAATCTCCAGTCGCATAACATTTATATAGATACTTTTTCTTAGATATTATAAAATAATTATATCAAATATTTTCTTTATTTGATATAATTATGTTGCATAAAAAGAAAGAAATCTTTTTTATTGATATATGAACTAGCTTGTATCTCTGATTAAAAGTATAATGTCATTAATACGTCAGTGAAGAAAGGTTTTTCCTGTGTTCTATCGAAAAGAGGAATGATTTGAAAAGTAATAAAAAGGCAATGCTAATGATTCTGGATGGATTTGGCTTGAATCCGTCATGCGAAGGCAATTCAATATATATGGCACATAAACCTAATATGGATTTTATAATGCAAAATTATCCAAATACTACTCTTATAGCATCGGGCAAAAGGGTAGGTCTTCCTGAGGGCCAAATGGGAAATTCTGAAGTTGGCCATCTTAACATAGGTGCTGGGCGAGTTGTTTATCAGGAATTGACGCGAATATCTAAGGCTATAGATGATGGCGATTTTTTTCAAAATGAAGCTTTTTTGAATTCGATAGAGCATGCAAAAAGAAATAATTCTGCATTACATCTGATAGGTCTTCTTTCAGACGGAGGCGTCCATAGTCATATTGAACACCTTTTTGCTTTATTACTGATGACAAAACAACACGGTCTTTCTGATGTGTATGTACATTGTCTGCTTGATGGACGCGATGTCTCACCTACGAGTGGAATTAAATATATTGAGCAACTTCAGTCTTTTATAGATAAAAATCAAATTGCTGAAATTGCAACGATTAGTGGAAGATACTATGCTATGGATAGAGATAAAAGATATGATAGAGTGGAAAAAGCATATAACATTCTCACTTTGAATGAAAAAGGTAGTAGTGTGCAGCTTCGAGAGAATAATTCTACTAATAAAAACAATGGTGAATTTGCAATAGACATAATTGAAAAATTCTATGAACAGAAAATATACGATGAATTTATACCTCCTACAGCAATTATAGAGAATGAACGATCACGAGTTAATGATGGTGATGCTTTGATTAATTTCAATTTTAGACCAGACAGAGCAAGGGAAATCACACGGGCTTTTGTTGACGATAACTTTGAAGGATTTTCTCGTAAAAAAACTTTAAGAAATCTCTCATACACATCTATGACTAATTATGATAAGACAATAGAAAGCGTAAATGTCGCGTATAACCCCATACAATTAAATAATACACTAGGGCAATATGTATCCGATAGTGGACTGTCTCAACTTAGAATTGCCGAAACCGAAAAATATGCACATGTAACATTTTTCTTTAATGGTGGTGTGGAAGTTCCCCATCCAAATGAAGAGAGAATTTTAATACCATCTCCTAAAGTTGCTACTTATGACTTAAAACCTGAGATGAGTGCTTATGAAGTTACAGATGCTGTCATAAACGAGATAAAAAAAGAGAAATATGATTTAATTATTCTTAATTACGCGAATGCCGATATGGTAGGGCATACAGGCGATTTAAATGCTGCGATTAAAGCTATTGAAACTTTGGATGAGTGTATAAAAAGAGTTGTGGATGCCATGTTAAAAATTGATGCGGATGTACTTTTGACCGCAGATCATGGCAACGCAGATGAGATGTTGGACAAAGAGGGGAATATCATGACGGCACATTCTATTTACCCAGTCCCACTTATTCACATCAGCAATTCTCCGCGAACTTTAAAAGATGGAGGAAGTCTTTGTGATTTAGCTCCTACCTTGTTGTCTATATTGGATATAAAACAGCCTGACGAAATGACAGGAGAGTCGCTTTTTTCTGAGTGAAAATTACCGTGATGAATGAAAAATGTTGCAAAATATGATGTTATTTGTGACTTCAATCATCATAAAATGATGTATATATTATTAGAGGAGTAAAAATGAGTGATTTATTATTATATTTTTCATTTGCAGTTGTTGGTTATATAATTGCTTCTAGAATAAGAAAGTATAAGGAATACTTTTCCTTTACTTCGCATATTCAAACTGTTGTACTTATAGGACTCGTCTTGGCGATGGGACTTAAGATAGGAGCTAATGAGGAAGTCGTAGAAAACTTGAACATTATAGGAATGTACGCTCTGATATTTACAATATTGACGATGGTATTCACAATGATAGGCCTGCATCTTTTGCGACGATATATGAGGTTAGACAAGAGAGGTTATGACATTGGAAATGGACAAAATAATAATTCCTTGACAGATAAAGATTCTTCAATTTATACCAGTGTGGGAGAGGAACCTTTGAATGAACTTAATACAAATGATTCATCAAGTCAGTCTGGGGATAATGTCAAAGCGAGTAACTTAATCACAATAGGAATTGTTGTTACGGTTGCTGTCGGAATTATAGGTGGATTCACCTTCGTGCCCGGACTTTTCGAAAGCTATGAAAGTTTTGATAATATAATGAGTTTATTTATTAAAGTGCTACTTTGTAATATGTTGTTTTTTGTTGGATTTGACATGGGATTAGATGGAACTATATTACATGAATTTAAGAAAGTGGGGGCGAAGGTAATATTGATACCAATAGTAACAGTTATCTTTAGTTTACTCGCTGGAGTAGTTTGTTCGATTTTCCTTCCTATAGGTTTTAAAGAATCCCTTGCAATAAGTGCGGGGTTAGGTTGGTATTCTTTAGCCCCGGGGTTGTTAATGGAGCACGGGTTAATTATTGAAAGTGCGATATCGTTTATGCATAACATTTCAAGAGAATTGTTCGCGATATTGTTTATTCCATTTTTGGCTAAGAAAGTTGGCTTTATTGAAATCATAGGTCTGTCTGGTGCTGCGAGTGGTGATGTGTGTCTTCCGGTGATTACAAAATCTACAAGTAATAAATTCGTGCTTTATGCATTTGTAAATGGAACTGTTTGTAGTTTTGCTGTCACAGTGTTGGTTCCATTAATTATCAGCTTCATATGATTTAACACCGTCTTTCTTTTCGACATAAGCTCTGATGCACTCGAAAGTTTCTTCGCTGATGCAATGCTCGATGAGGCAAGAATCCACAGCAACTGTATCAGGAGAAACTCCAATTAAGAGAAGTGCACGCGCAATTAAATCGTGCTTCCTACATGTATCTAAGGCTACATCGATTCCTTTTTGGGTTAGCTTAATGTTTCCTCGATATTCCATTTCTATTAAACCCTCATCGTTAAACTTTTTCATAGCGATACTAATAGTTGGTTTGGAAAAGTTTAACTCTGTCGCAATGTCGATAGAACGGACATTGCCTTTTTCCTTATAGATTTGGTAAATTGTTTTCATGTACATTTCTGTAGAGGGACTGATTTTCATATTGTGTGGGGTAAATGCATATTAATTGCTGTTTACCTGCTCCTTTCCTTTTTAGGCTTTGCTAAAACTAAATTAGTTTATACAATAGAACTTTGTTGTTTTCAACAATACGAGTAATTTTTACTTGATTAGTTTATAAAAAAATGTTTATATAGTCAAGAATTATAAATTTTTTTTTAGAGAATATTTAAAAATTCTTGGATGAATATATTAGTATTACATATTTTTACAAAAAAAATATGTAATACTATAAGGAGATTTTATGAAAGAAATAAAAATTAAAAATAATGTTATGAAAATAACCACTTTAGAAATCACATGTGTAGCACTGTTTTCTGTTACGATTTCAATTTGTTCGTGGATAATAATTCCTTTTGGACCTGTGCCTTTTACAATGCAGACATTTGCTTTGTTTTTAACTATTTTTACGATAGGACCTAAGTTATCAGCATATACGTTTATTGTATATTTATTGCTTGGAATAGTGGGAGTTCCAGTCTTTGCAGGCTTTGGCTCAGGTATTGGTACTGTATTTGGAATTACAGGCGGATATTTGATTGGATTTATTTTTCCAATCTTATGTAATATGATATCAACGAAAATATTCGGAAGTAAAGCTATCGTTATCATAATAAGTGCATTTGTCGGTCTTTTATTATGTTATGCTTTAGGAACTATTTGGTTTATTAATGTATATACATCGAGCGGTGATGCTATAG
>CAYJGJ010000015.1:8704-33461 GCA_964370025.1 uncultured Oscillospiraceae bacterium | reverse complement strand
CTGAACAAATTGTAGTAATCGTAACTACTAAACCTTGGAATAATTGAAAGTCAGAATGTGTTAATGAGGAGAGTATGGACGTATCCCAAAGTGTTACTCAAAATCGGTGGTTCAATTATTCACGGATTAGCGAAGGAGAAGATTAGAATGGAACTTTTAGAAGAGATACTCCATAGGGACAACCTCAATCTTGCATTTAAGAAAGTGGTATCTAACAAGGGTGTAGATGTTGATAAAGGAGAAATAATGCTTGAAGCTATTAAGGAAGTCGGTCCTGCTAATCATTATCTCGAGGACGATACAACCCTTGAAAATTATAGGGACGTATGGTATCCTGAACTGTATTCACGAAACATGGTAAAGGATGAGAAAAATTATTTGCATAATAAAATTAATGATAAAATCAATAATATATTGATAAACCACAAAGTTTCTTCTTTAAGCCAAGACAAAATAGACATAATCGAAAAGTATGAAAAAATTTGGCAATCACGATATTAGTCATTTATGAGAATTGATATTTCTTTTATGATAATTTTTGGCATTTTGACATCAATTGACGATAGTAGTTTTTATAATGGAATAAGATTTATAGAATAAGCACTTTAATATAATTATAAATAATTACCATTAACCCTCAAAAAATGTATTTTTGAGGGTTTTTTGTATAAATTTCTTTTGCACTTACAAAAATATGCGGATAATATGTTATACTATATTAGCAAATGAGAATTCTGGCTGTGCTGATAGCTATATGGTAAAAGGAAGACTAAGAGGCGGAGAACAGCGTGCTTTGGTTATAATTTATAGGGATAAAGATGGACGAAAACAAAAAAAGAGACAGGCTGTATAAGTTAATAATGATATTGCTTCTAATAGTAGTATTGTTGAGCGGGTACAGAATAGCGGATTATTACATTACTTCCGCACAAGAAAAAGCCGCATATGGGGAACTAGATTCTAAAAGAGCTTTAATTGATGATAATTACTACGAAGAGTCAACATTGCAATTTTATAAAGAAATGTATGACGAAAATAATGATTTTTGGGGGTGGATTACAATTCCCAGTACTAACATTAATTATCCGGTTATGTATAGTCCGAATAGTGGTGACTACTATTTGTACAGAAATTATAAAAAAGAAAGTGCGAGCAGTGGATCGATTTATATCGACGATTACCATGAGGAGACAAGTAGTAATATGATAGTCCATGGCCATAACATGCGTGACGGAAGCATGTTTGCGGATTTAGATAAATATAAAGACGAATCGTTTTTTTTAGATAACAAAATAATTCGATTCGATTCGATGGATGAAATTAGAGAATATGAAGTAATAAGTGTTCTAATAGTCTCATTGCTAAGTACAGATGATGACTTTTTTGATTTTTTCCAATATGGAAACATCACGGATGAGAAGTCTTTTAACGAGTATATGGGGATTATTAGTTCAATGGAAATGTACGATTCCGGTGTTACAGCAACATTTGGGGACAATATCATAACGATGTCGACTTGCCTGTCTAGTGATACTCACGCCCCCGAAAGATTTCTGGTTGTGGCTAAAAAAATAACACCTTAAACAACAGACAATATTTTTTGAATAAACATAGTAAATTGATAGAAAGGAATTGAATGAGTATGAAAATTGGTTTTTTAGGATTTGGAAACATGGCACGCGCAATGGTTACGGGTATACTGTTTAGACAAGAAATATCTCCCGATGAGATTACAGTGTTTGATATAGATATGGAAAAGGCGGAGGCTGCAAGCGAAAAATTTGGAATCAATGTTGCAAAAGATAATATTGAGGTAGTGAAGAATTCTGATATTATTGTACTTTCGGTCAAGCCACAATTCTACGAGGAAGTGATCGAGGAAATAAGAACTTCGGTAGAAGATAGTGATATAATTGTAACTGTTGCACCTGGAAAGACGATAGAGTGGCTAGAAGATAAATTCCTAAAGAAAGTAAAACTTATTAGAACTATGCCTAACACGCCGGCACTAGTACTTGAGGGAATGACCGCAATGTGTGCTAATAATATGATTGAAAAAGATGACTTCGATGCCGTTAAAAATATTTTGGAGAGTTTTGGTGAGGTTGAACCTGTGTCTGAAAAAATGCTTGATGTAGTCGTATCTGTTAGTGGCAGTTCTCCTGCATACGTGTATATGATTATTGAGGCGATGGCCGATGCTGCAGTTCATGGTGGTATGTCAAGAGAACTCGCGTATCGATTTGCCGCACAAGCAGTGATGGGAAGTGCAAAAATGGTAAAAGAAACCGATTTCCATCCCGCAACTCTAAAAGATATGGTATGTTCTCCAGGAGGAACTACTATAGAAGCTGTGCGAGTTTTAGAAGATAAGGGACTGCGCAGTACAATTTTTGAAGCTATGAAAGCTTGCGAGAATAAGTCTAGAAATATGTAACACAAAATAGAGTATAATCGGATTATTTGTACTGGGAATGACGTTAAAAAAGGGGGCTATCCATTTATATTGGAATCCCCCTTATTTTTGTATTAAAATGTATGTTGAATCTATTCGATACTAGTCAATAAGAGTTACATTAACTATATCTGTAACGATTTCAGAAGCAGAAGCTACATCAGCATCTGTTACTAATTCAACTTCTCCATTTTGGATCATTGATAATACTGCGTTGTAATCATCTTCTGTGAACGTTTCGAATCTAGAAGTATTCATAGGAAGTCCTACAGCATCTTCTTTTGCACCAAGAATAACAATTTCTCCACCTTGGAATGAATCGTTATAAACAGATTCGATTATTTGGTAAGTAGCTTCTTGTAATCCTTTGATTGAAGAAGTAAGGAATGTTTCAGATAAGTGGTTTTGATCAGAGTCAACACCGATTACTTGAGCACCAGCTTCATCAGCAGCAGCCACGATATTAGAATAGATACCACCACCGCATGCGAAGATTACTTCAGTTCCATCGTTGTACCAAGAAGCAGCTTTTGTTTGGATGTCTGGAGATGGTTCGAATGTTCCAGTATAACCATATTTCATATCGATTGAGTCAATTCCCATTTCCATTGCAGCATCTTCAGCGCCTTGTACGAATCCGTATCCGAATCTAACTACTGCAGGAACTGACATTCCGCCTAAGAACCCTAATTCAGTATATCCTTCTTTAACAGCCGCGTAACCAGCCAAGTATCCAGCTTCTTCTTCAGCGAACAATACGCTTACAGTGTTAGCTTCAATTCTAACGTTGAAGTCAGCATCTTGAGGTGTTCCATCGATAAAGATGAAGTTAACGTCAGGATATTTGTCTTGAGCTTCGAAGATTACAGTGTTGAATAAGAAACCAGGAGTTACGACAATTTTAGCACCATTTGCAACTGCATTGTCGATTTGTTCCATTCTTGCTACGTCACTGTTTTCTGTAGGTTGGTAGTATGCATAAGTTACGTCATTGTCGTTACAATAAGCTTCTACGCCTTCCCAAGTACCTTGGTTAAAAGATCTGTCATCAATAGTTCCTACATCTGTTACTAGAGCAATTTCAGCGCCAGTTTCTTCTTCTGCAGAATCACCGCCACATGCTACTAATGTGAACGCCATTATTGCAATTAAAAGCATTGCCAATAGTTTTTTCATAATTCTCCTCCTCTGGATAATGATACTTTTACGGATGCTTTTTTTATCATAAACTTCCGCATACTACAAAAAAGGTATAATGTGTATTTTGTAGTATTAGGAAAGTCAACTCTGTTGCTCTTGAGCAAAATTCAGCATCCTTCATTTACAAATTATAATACTTTTTTAGTAAAAACTAAAGAAAAATATTAAAAATATGTAAAATATTTTTTTATGTATAAATATCAAGGATTAATGCTGTTTTCCGTTCAATATAGTTGCTTTTTATTAAATAAAATGATATAATCCATACACTTATTTTGGATTTAAAAATACATAAGTGAATATAAAGGAATCTAAATATGAAAGATAAGTTTGGAGCTTCGGGAAAACTTTTTGTAATTTCTGGCCCATCAGGAGCGGGCAAAGGAACAGTTTGCAACGAATTGCTGCAAAAAAGAGAAAATATTGAATTGTCGATATCAATGACTACAAGGAATCAACGGAAAGGAGATATCGATGGTAAGACGTATTATTTTGTCTCTACCGAAGAATTTGAAGAAAGCATTAAAAGTAAAGATTTATTAGAACACGCTACAGTGTATGGTAACTATTATGGTACACCCAAAAAGAAAGTTATTGATAAACTTTCTCAGGGAATAGATGTGATTTTGGAAATTGAGATGCAAGGAGCAATGCAAGTCAAAAAAACATACCCCGAGGCAATTTTCATATTTATTCTCCCGCCGTCTCTTGAGGATCTAAAATCTCGATTGAAGAATAGAGGTACGGAAAAAGAAGAGGAATTCATGCTGAGGACATCTCAAGTAATTGAAGAAATCGCATACGTCAAAAAATATGACTACTGCGTAATAAACGATAAGTTAGAAGAGGCTGTGAGCCACATTGAATCAATTATACTTGCGGAACATTTGCGAGTAGGGAAAAATGCACACAGTCTAGTGCAAAAGTATAAGGAGGAATTTTAAATGATAAAGGTATCAGCAGATGAAGTGCTTGAGAAAGTAAATAATAGATATACACTAGTTAACCTAGTTGCAAAAAGAGCACGAGATATAGTCGATGGTAAACCGCTTATTATTACAGACACGCATGCGGAAAAGCCGGTAACTATGGCAGCGGAAGAAATAATAGAAGAAGAGATTACTTACAAAGAAGTGATTGAAGAAGAATAGGCAATAGAATCAAATATTATTATATAGATTCAACAAAAGGTCCTCCTAGACTAATATTCAAATATTAATCTGGAAGGACCTTTTATAAAGTCACATAGTAGCAGCCAAAGAATTAACTAGACGCCACGTTTTAGCACGCTCTTAAATTTTTGTTTGGAATAAAACGAATGTCTAAAGATCATCGTCGCTGATCCACTCTCCATCGATGAATTCATCTTTAGGATCGATATTTTTTAGTAAGTATTTTAGCCCCATTATAACGGTAGCTCCGATAGCAAGGCTAGCTCCTACTGAAATTAGTGCTACAATACCACTATTTGTTTTCTTTTCTTTTACTATTAAATAATCCTTGTTTCCTATTTTCATTTTACTACCTCCTTGGCTTAAGTAATGTAATCTTGTAGGGAAATTAGTATATCCTACTTCTATATATTATACAGTACAAAATACTCTTTTTCAACTGATTTTTAGATTAAGCAGTATTCGCGGTGTTAGCACGGCTAGGATGAACTGCGAATAAAAAGAATTAAAATGAAATGCTTGAAATTGACGGAAATTGATGCTATTTATTAGGTGTTAATTAAATATGGATAATATTAATAAAGTAAAGAGGAAAATAAAATGGAAAAATTTGAATATTATACTTTGATGTTGCCAACAAAGGGTTTCTGGGGTGGAGGTGGAGACGTTGATGTGAATTTATTTTCTTCAGAATTAAATCGACTTGGTAGTGACGGTTGGGAATTAGTAAGTAGCCATGCTACTTCGCAAGATTTTGGTTCGTCTAAAAATATTATATGCATCTTCAAAAGAAAAATACAATAGAAAATTCCGCAATTTCTAGTATCTAGAAGGAACAAGTATGAAAATGAATCTAACATAAACGCAAAGAATAGTTAGTTATTGTTAGTTATTAATAGGAGCGAAAAGAAAGTGTTACATATAGTATTGGTTAATCCGGAAATTCCACAGAATACAGGTAATATTGCAAGGACTTGCGCTGCAACTAATGCTAGATTGCACCTAGTTAAACCGTTGGGTTTTTCTGTCGATGCTAAGGAAGTAAAAAGAGCTGGTCTAGACTACTGGGAATTCGTGGACTTGGAAGTCCATGAGTCTATGGACAGTTTTATGGAAAAATACTTTTTAAATCGGAAATTCCTTGCTACAACAAAAGGTGATCAATTGTACACCGATATACAATTTAAAGATGAAGACATGATTCTTTTTGGCAGAGAAACGACGGGGTTGCCCAGAGATTTTATTCAAGAACACAAAGAGTTTGCTATTAGAATTCCTCTGAGTGAAAACACAAGGCTCAGGTCTTTAAATTTATCTAATAGCGCAAATATTATTTTATTTGAGGCGCTTAGGCAACTTGAATTTCCAGTCCTAAAATAGTCATATATTGTTTTATAGTTTCATTAAAAAAGCAAACCGCAGGTCGTTTATAGACTTATGGTTTGCTTTATTTTTTTAAATTAAAATAAAAATAATTATCCGATATTGCTATTATTTTAGTCTTCCATTGCGATCAGGTTATCACTGAAAGTTAGCGTGCAACCTGTAGCGGCTTGCATTTCTTCTTTAGTAAATTCAGGATGCAACTCGGTAACTAATAATCCGTTGTCTGTAACTTCCATTACGCCCATCTCTGTGATTATTAGGCTTACGCATTTAGGAGCAGTCAATGGCAATGTGCATTCTTTTAAAATTTTAGGGGCACCTTTTTGGGTATGTTGCATTACGATTATTACTTTTTTTGCACCCGATACTAAGTCCATAGCACCGCCCATTCCCGCAACCATCTTTCCAGGAATTATCCAGTTAGCCAAGTCGCCATTTTCCGCAACTTCCATAGCTCCTAACACTGTAGCTGCTATGTGTCCACCTCTTACAAATCCAAAGCTCGTAGCAGAATCAAAATAGTTTACATGTGGCACTGCTGTTACATACCCTGCACCTGCATTAATGATATCGACATCTTCTTTTCCCGGCTCTGCAACCCCGCCGAGTCCAGCAAACCCATTTTCAGAGTGTAAAGTTATTGTAATATCTTCAGGAATATAGTTTGAAACTAGCGTAGGAAGTCCTATTCCAAGATTGATGAAGTCGCCATCTTTGAATTCTTTTGCGCATCTTTTTGCAATTCTTTGTTTTATATCTCCCATGGTTTTTCTCCTTCCACTACACTTTTTATGAGAACTCCGGACATTCTAAACGTGTCGGGATCTACTTCGCCGATATTTACAACTTTTTCAGATGCGATTACTGTAGTAGTTGCAGCTCCAGGTAAGAGATAATTAAAATTCTTTGTAGACTTGTTACATGAAAAGTTACCAAATGTATCCGCAATTGATGCACGGCAAAATGCATAATCTGCTCTGAGTGGCATTTCTAACAGGAATTTTTTTCCATCTAATTCCAACACTTGTTTTTCACGGCCTAATTCATCTAAGCTTACTTCAACCGGTGTACCTACTCCAGTTGGAGTTAGTACTCCGCCCAGACCGTATGCCGCAGCTCTGATTTTTTCCGCAAGCGTACCTTGGGGAACCAGTGTGCATTTGAGTGTGCCGGCATTCATTTTTTCTGCCACTTGTTTATTTAGTCCGACGTGTGAAGCGATAAGGTGTGAAACCATGTCATTTTCGATTAGTTTTGCTATTCCACGTGCTGTTTTTGCTTCGTATAAACCTTTTGGTGCGCCTCCGTCATTGCCTATTACCGTAAGGTTTTTTACGCCTTTTCTTACCAAAGCATCCATCAATATCTCAGGAGCTCCAGTCCCCATGAACCCGCCGACCATTATGGTCATGCCGTCTTGCACGCCGGCGACGGCTTCGTCAGCTGTTATTATTTTGTTTAACATCTTTCGTTATTCTCCTTTTTATTGCATATTTTACTCAAGAATATAGTATTGCATTAATCTGCAATACTATATTTTACAATTTCTGTACAAAATTTGCAAGAGTGGATATGCAGCTAAGTTTTACTTTGGTTGCATTTAAGTAACTATCTATGCTATTAAATGCAAGGTTAAGTACGACCACATATTATATGCGTCCGCGTTTTACAACTTCCGTTGCTATGTAAGACATTACATTTTCCGCATATGTATGTGGTCCAAATCCTGCATCATAACCAAGTTCTTGAGCCAGTTCGTGCGATATTCTAGGTCCACCACAAACAAGTAAAATTTTGTCTCGTAGTCCTTCGGCTTCCATTAGTTCTACCATGTTAGTTAGGTTTTGTATATGTACATCTTTTTGAGTAACAGTTTGAGAGACCAAAATCGCATCCGCATTTAGTTCCTTCGCTTTAGCAATTAGATCTTCGTTAGGAACTTGCGAGCCCATATTTACAGCTACTACATTTTTATATCTTTCTAATCCATAATGTCCGTGGAAACCCTTCATATTCATTATTGCATCGATGCCTACGGTATGAGCATCGGTTCCTGTAGAAGCTCCTACGACGATTACGTCTCTTTTGATATTTTGTTGTATATAGTCGCCACATTCAGTTCTGTCCATCACGTCTACATCTACTTTTGTAACTTTGATAGATGTGTAATCTACAGCATGTTGGCATTTTCCATAGACTACGAAAAATGTAAATCCGCCACCCATGTCATGTGAATATGTCACACTCGGCTCATCTACTCCCATTTTTCTTACTAGTTGTTTAGCTGCTTCGCTAGCTTCTTCTCCATATGGAACGGGCAAAGAAAAAGTAAATTCAATCATGCCGTCATTCATAGTGTCGCCATATGGCTTTACTTTTGTCAAATCCACACCACTTTGTGGATTAGTTGTTTTATCTATATTTGTATCTTGCATTATTATTTACCTCCTAACATAAGTGGAATAAATGGGTTGAAATATTCATCGTCTTTCGTGCATACGCCCTCTAAGCCTTTTCCTCCATCTTTAGGTCGTTTGACTCCGCCGAATTTGCCAGCCTCTATAGTAGAGAATAGACCATCTTTATTTACTTGCTCGAGAAGTTCGTCGGCATCTTTTAGAACTTTTTGAGCTCTTTTTTGGATTATTCCATCTGACTTAAATTCTATTTCTTCACCGATATCTCTTGCGTTGTTAAAGATGTATTTTGCATTTTCTATCGACAAATATCTATCATGCATATGCGGTGTATGAATAGCTTCTGTCATCATTCCTAGAAGTTGCAAAGATTGTCCTGTCCAAACAGCAATCATGTTAAAGAGCGCATCTTGTATGTGTCCTTTGAAAATATTTCCAGTCATGAATTTAGTAGGAGGCATATATTTTAGCGAAGCGTTAGGGAAGATTTCTTTAGCCATGGCAGCTTGTGACAGTTCATATAAGAATCCATTTTCGATTTCTGGATCCATTTCGAATGCGTGGCCTAATCCCATTTGCTCTTCGTCAATATTTGCAAGCACTGCAAATTGTTCATTTATGAATTGAGAAGCAAGGACTGTATGTGCTGCATCGAACGCGTCATCAGTTGTCAAGTAGTTGTCTTCTCCAGAATTGAAGATGATTCCACAATAACCGATGATTACTCTACTCATATATTGGTCTATGATGGTGCGTTGCATATTGATATCACGGAACAAAATTCCATAAATAGCATCGTTAAGCATTACATCAAGTCTTTCTAGTGCTCCCATTGCAGCAATTTCAGGCATACACATTCCCGAAGAATAGTTGCATAATCTGATATATCTACCTACTTCGTCGCCTACTTCATCTAGCGCTTTACGCATGATCTTGAAGTTTTCTTGAGTAGCATAAGTTCCTCCGAATCCTTCTGTAGTCGCACCATAAGGGACGTAGTCGAGAAGAGATTGTGCCGTAGTTCTAATAACGGCTATGATATCAGCACCTTGTCTAGCGGCAGCTTGCGCTTGGATTACATCTTCGTAGATATTTCCTGTTGCTACGATTACATAAAGATATGGTTTGCGACCTTCTCCGATTTCATCGATCATAGATTCGCGTTTTTTGGACTGTGCTTTAATTCTATCTAGAGCTTCATGCACTATAGGAAGGATTTTTGCTTCCGCTTCTTTAGATGTTGCAGTTGGCAACTTTGTAATTTCAAGTTCTCCTTGTGCTATTTTTTCTGATATTTGTTGTGGATTAAGTCCTGTTTGAATCATAGCATTGCCCATCCAATATGCTATTCCTCTTGATAGTCCACCTGCTGATTTTATTTGGTCGATTACCACGTTTGGAAGAGGCGTTTCAACATCGTCGACGCCGTCTACACCTAACAGGCGTAGTATAGTTCTTTCTGTACTTACAGTAGTGTGTCTGTCGATAAATCCTTGCATGTCATGTGCTATTTGAGCTGCTGATTGACGCGCATGTGATACGACATTGGGGTCAAGATTTAATTTGCTTTTCATTCGTGTTCTCCTCTTTTCATTTATTGTAATAAGTGACTATTAGTATAGTATATTTATACTTGATATATATTCAGATTGGGTGACAAGTTAATTATTTTGCATGTATTTTTTTGCATTCGAAATTATTTCATCATGTAGTCCAAGTATTTTGGCAATGTTGATTGCATCCTTGGGGACTTCATTTTCGTTATTTACAAGATAAAGACGGTAGTCCATATATTTAGAAATTATATCTATTCTTGTTTTTCTGTTTGCACGACTTATTTCGCTGTCGAGTTTTCTAAAGTCCGCATCGGCAAGCCCTCGAACTTGCATATTTCTAATTTCGTTTGTATCCGTCACGGCTTGATAATGGGTAGTGATGAGCGTGATATATTTTCTTTGTTTTAAGTAATCTACGATACTCTTCGTAAGAGCCAAGCCCTCAACAGGATTAGTCCCGCTGCTTATTTCATCTATCAACAAAAGCGAGCGAGGGGTGCTTTTATCTAGTATTTCCTTTAATTCTTCCATTTCGCTTCCAAAGCTTGAAAGACCACGCTCCATAGATTGCGTATCACCAATTAACATCTGTGTAAAGCTTGACAAGCCAATGGTTGCTGATTTGCATGGGACAAAAAATGCATATTGAGTTAGTAATGTGACAAGTCCTACAAGCTTCAATGAAATAGTTTTGCCACCCATATTTGCACCTGTTATGCAAGTCACACCTTTTTCTAAGTGAATGGATATTGGTAAATATTGTTTTCTTTTTTTAGTAAGTAAATCTTCGACTTTGAGATGTCTTCCATCTGTAAATGATACGATGTGTTCTTGTGCAATTTGCGGTTTAGTGCAATTATGAGCTATACTATACTTTGCTTTTGCTATAACAAAATCGAGTTCTCCTATTTTACTGCAATTGCGTAACAAAGGATCGATGTATTGTGCAATTTTCATAGACAGCTTCTTTCTGACAGCCGTCTCCTCGTCTTCTATCTGTAAATTTATTTCATCAATAATATTTGCATACGAGCTAACAGAGTCGGGGAGTTTTAATTTGTATGTGTATGAAATATAGTCTTCATCTGCAAGGTATAAATTATTAATAGTGTTTAGGAGTGTTACATCTGCATGTGTTTTTGAAATAACGATGTCAAACTTTGGGGTAAGGGCAATTCCGTATTGTTTTTGAAGTGTTTCTTTTTGTTTTTTTTGCTCTTTTCGTATCATGATTTCATTGCTCTTCTTTTCAGCGCGCAGTGATTTGAGACGTTCGGAAAAGCTGTCATAGATATAAAAAGTGTTTAGCCTGTTCCCTTCGGGGTCTAGTTCATCTAGTAAGTCTTCTGTATTTTGCATTGGAAAATTATTTTTAATTGAATCTCCCAGATCGTTAATAATATTTGTAATTTTACGAATAATAAGAAGAAGAGACTTAACTTCATATATCTCCACTACTGAGAGATTGTAATTTCGGCTGCGTTCAATTGTTTTTCTAATGTCGTTCGTTTCCATGAAAGATTCGCAGAGAGTTTCTATTGCATTTTTGTTTGATTTTACCACAGAAATAATGCTCTCTAATTTATCTAATTCGATTCTTAAGACATCTTCCTCTTCGGGAAAGTAAGGTTTTATTTCTTTGAGAGTCTGTTTTCCAAAGGGAGAAAAAATATCCAAGCACGACAGAACATAGTCAAAGCCAGTTTCAGTTTTAGTTTTTGAGTTTGCTAATCTGGTGATTCTTTTCATTTTTTAGCTCCTTGCGAGACTCGGAAGTACTACGTATAATATAGTCATTAAAAAGATGATTGTCGAAAAGCGTAGTCGCTACATTCGCACGTCGATGATAGTTGTGTCCGGTAAAGCTTCTTTCATTGCTCCAAGTAGACTTTCTCTGTCAAAAGAGTATCCACTAGGCGCTGTGGGGTTGACTGTTATTGCGGCTATTTCTATGTTGCACAGCACTTCAATCGACAATCCTTTTTTTCGCAGTTGATTGAATGTAAGAAGATCGAGAAATATTTTCGTCGGATCTTTTAGAATGAATGTTACTTTCTTTAGTTTCGAATAGTGAATGTCAGAGATAACACTCCCGGTAAAAGCCCCCGGAATATATACGTATTTTGTATTTTCATCGATTGCTTCGTCTATATATCTTGATGCCCCAAGTCCAGTCAGTAAGTTTAATTCTTTGGTCTCTTTTTCTCCAATGATAAGGATGTTTTCTTCCTGGTTGTTATTTGAAATTGCATCTTTAATTGCTTGGTTTTGTAGTTCGGGTAGTGTATACAGCGATACTATGTGGGCTGTTTCTTCTACCACTTTTTTTTGACTGCGGGAAACCACAGCTCCCGTAGAAAGTACAATCGCTTCTGAAGTTTCAGGTGAAGCGATTGAGCGCCTGTCTATAGCTCCATCGATTAATACAAGAGATGCCCCCATAGTAAGCAACTCATTGCATAGCTCTTTAGATTCAGACGTAGTGACAGGACCTGCTATTTGCACATATCCGCTGTTGACTACTTTGCATATCAGTAGTTCTCCTAGCGAAGTTCTGTATTTCGATTTTTTTAGAATCTCGAGCCCCGCTTCTCCAAATCCGTAGAGAGAGGTGGGTATCGTTACTAATGTTCCTTCATAGAGAAACACTTTAGGTTTTTCTGTTCCAGTCACTAAATCTTGCGTTTCCCCGTCTCTCCCAGTGGAAGTGACACCTAAAGGAATCATCTCGTCCTCGGCTTGTTCTATTAGATGATTTAGTGTGGTTGTCTTCCCTGCATTTTTGGCCATGCCGACGATGGAAAGCGTTTTGTATTTTTGAGATATCTCTAAAATTAAATTCATCATCTGGATGCTCGCTGTTTTAAGTGGTAACCGGTACTTAGATTGCCTAGATAATCAAATACATGTAGCTTAATTGGAATGAATTAAACTACATGTATTTATTTTGTACTATGTTATGTTATTAATAATTGATTCGGGTTGCCTGCAAAAGTTTAGTGTGCGTTTCTTTCGTGTCTAGCTAAGGTAGAAGGTTCCATTGAAGATATTGCAAGACCTTCCCCTAATGCTGATACACCTTGTTGCTTGTATGTTTTCTTGCCAGTACAATAGTCACAAGTGCATTCTAATTCAGGTAAATGAGGTTCAGTATAAGTAGTGATTACTCCCTCGTAGTTTCTAAGGATTACTTTACGTGGCGTTTGTGAAATTACATATTGTGGCATTACCGGAGTTTTCCCACCGCCACCAGGCGCGTCTACTACGAAAGTAGGAACTGCATATCCCGAAGTGTGGCCACGAAGTCCTTCAATTATTTCGATTCCTTTAGAAACAGGAGTTCTGAAGTGCTCGATACCGATAGAAAGGTCGCAGATGTAAATGTAGTATGGTCTCACACGCATTTTTACTAGCTTGTGTACTAATTCTCTCATGATGTGTTTGCAATCGTTTACTCCACGAAGTAATACGGATTGGTTTCCTAGTGGAACGCCTGCATCCGCAAGTTTACGACAGGCTTCAGTTGCTTCAGGAGTTATTTCATCCGAGTGATTGAAGTGAGTATTCAACCAGATTGGATGATACTTTTTCAACATGTTACATAGGTCATCTGTAATTCTTTGTGGCATTACTACTGGAACACGAGAACCTATTCTTATGATTTCAACATGAGGGATTTCTCTAAGTCTTTTGATGATGCTTTCTAAAATGTCGTCAGACACCAAAAGAGCATCTCCACCAGAAAGTAATACGTCACGGATTACAGGCGTTTTGCGAATATATTCAATGCAAGCATCTATGTCTTTTTGTGAACGCGCCCCGTCTGTTTCACCAGCTACTCTTCTTCTTGTGCAGTGTCTACAATACATAGAGCATTGGTCAGTAATTAAGAATAATACTCTGTCAGGATATCTGTGAGTAAGTCCAGGCGCAGGTGAGTCAGAGTCTTCGTGTAGTGGGTCGGCATCATCAGATTCTGAACGATGCATTTCTGCTAGAGTAGGTACAGCTTGCATTCTAACTGGATCTCTAGGATCTTCTTTGTCCATAATAGAAGCGTAATAAGGTGTGATGCCAATTCTAAAACCATCACTCACTTTCGCTATGTCTTCTTTTTCTTGCTCTGTAAGATCTATGACTTTTGCTATATCTTCAACTGTAGTAAGCCTATTGCGTACTTGCCATTTCCAGTCATTCCATTCCTCGTCAGTTACTCCGCTGAACAATGGAATATCTTTCCAATTTCTTTTCATTTTATTTCTCCTTTGAAATAATTTTTAAAAGTTTAATGCGTGATTTCTATAAATCCTAAAATAGACATATGCAAGAAATTTTGCACATGTCTATTTGAAAGAGGCTATTATGAGTACATTTCAGCAAATAAAGTTCTTAAGCCTTCGTGCTCTCTTAATACTTGAAGAGTGATTGCTGCGTGGTCTTTAGTGTAACCATTTCCGATTATCATGTTTACGTCTTTTCCAACACCTTCAGCTCCAAGCGCTGCTTTTGTAAAGCTAGTAGCCATTGAGAAGAAGTATACAGTTCCGTCATCTTTACAAGAAAGGATTGATGCCATTTCTGTATTTTCGATGTTAACGCAGTTAATTACTAGATCAGCAAGTTCGCCGTCAGTGAGTTCGCTGATCTTATTATAGATTCCAACAGCATCAGTAGCATCCGCTGCAAAATAATAGTCAGCTAAGTCTAAGTCTTGCGCTCTCTTCATAGAGTTTGGAGAACCAGCGATACAAATTACTTTACCAGTGATTCCAGCACGTTTTTTTGCTTCATATAGGCACATCAAGCCAGATTTTCCGCCGCCACCTATTACGACAACAGTATCTCCGGGTCGAACTAATTTTGCTGCTTGAGCAGGAGCTCCTGCAATATCTAGTGCACTTAGTGCTAATCCTTCAGCCATGTCATCAGGAAGTTTTGCATATATGCCGCTTTGGAAAAGTATTGCTTTACCTTTGATATCCACTTGGTCGATATCAGGTCTGATTTCTAAAATTTCATCGATTACAAGAGGTGTCAATGATAATGATACTAGTGTAGCAATTTTGTCGCCTACTTTTAAGTCTCCTACATAATTTTCGCCGACAGCATCGATTGTTCCGATAAGCATTCCGCCAGAACCGGTCCATGGGTTTTTGTGTTTACCCGCTTTAGCTACGATACCAAGCATAGTTTCTTTGATTTTTTCAAGGTCTCCACCAGCTCTTTTTTCAATTTCTGTGAATGATGCGGAGTCGATATTTAAAGTTTTGACATCGATTCTAACTTCGTTGTCATAAATTTCCATGTCGTTATCGATTACGTCTGCTGGTTGTGGCAAAACTCCTTTAGGTGAAATTACTCTGTGTGTTCCGTATGGGCATCCTTTTTTCATATTTTTTACCTCCTAAAAAATAATACATATAACCATTGAATTATTGTGTGCATTGCGATACGTCTTGTAACTCAATATGCATGTGGATAATTGCTGTTGAGATTGAGTTTCTGCTCTCGAGGTGACATTTCACTTCGAAAAGAGCGATGAAACGCATACACGCTACTGCTTAATTTAATTATAATTTGATATTAGGATAGAGTCTATACAAAAAAAGAGATATTGGCTGATATGAAGTAAGAATTTTAAGCGAACCGTTTTTGGTTCACTTGGCAAAAGATCTTTATATTTCATTCTTTACAATTCGAATTATTTCATATATAATTGACGAAATGCACTTTACCATGTGTGATGGAAGGCAGCAGGAGGGAAAAATGAATAAGAAACTAAATGTAAAAGTTATTGCTCAGATATCTTTGTTGGTAGCGTTAATGGGAATCATGGCGACTACACCACTTGGATATATTCCACTGGGATTTATGCGTGCAACGACAATGCATATTCCGGTAATCGTAGGCGCGTGTTTACTAGGACCAAAAATCGGCGGAATTCTTGGATTCTTTTTCGGAATAACAAGCGTATTGATAGCCACATTTCAGCCGATAGTGACTTCGTTTGTATTTACACCATTTTATAGTTTGAATGAAGAATTCTCAGGTAACTTTTCGAGTCTTATCGTGGCTATAGTTCCTAGAATACTGATCGGAGTTATTGCCGGATATACGTTCAAATTGATAGCAGGTGGAAAATCTCAAAATTGCAAGATAAAGAATAAAAAAAGAGAGAGCATAGCGTATGCGGTTGCGGGATTTACGGGATCAATAGTAAATACTATAGGTGTAATGAGTTTGATATATATTTTCTTTGGAGATTCATATGCCCAAGCTACAAACAATGCGACTGACACTTTGATATTGTTTATATTAGGCGTCATAGGAATAAATGGAGTCCCCGAGGCTATCATTGCCTGCATGCTCAATCTTCTAATTTGTAACGCGCTAAAATATGTAATCAAATAGATGATAAAATGCAATTTCGATTGTTTATACTGAAAATAATAAAATAAAATAGATAATAAAGCTGAAATGTGCTTGATACTATATAAAATGAATGTTATAATGCATAAGTGTATTTGAGTTTTGCATAATGCACTCAATAATTATTAATAGAAAGAGGTAAAACATGAAGGAAGGAATCCATCCTGATTACAAGGAATGTAACGTGACTTGCGCATGTGGCAATACTTTTGTTACTAAATCGACAAAAGAAGAAATACGTTTAGAAGTATGCTCAAGCTGCCATCCGTTCTTTACAGGACAACAAAAATTCATCAACAGGGGCGGCAGAGTAGAAAAATTTAAGAACAAATATAATCTTGAAGTATAATTAAATTTTTTAAACCAAACCCGAAAAGCAATTTTCGGGTTATCTTTTTATGTAATGATAAAATTAGATACAAAATCTACAAGATAGAAATGGCAAGTATTATGAATTAAAATATTACAGTTCAAAACATAAAGAAATGAAAATGAATAGCCGGATGCATTTGACAATACAACCGGATTCCCAAATAATGAAAAAAATATAATGGTAGCTTGAAGATAATGTGTAGTAAACACTGCAACAAGCACCATAAAATATATAATTTAAGATGTAGTGAAACCCTTCGAACTGATAGGAGTAAATAATGTTTGATAAAATAGATTTTATATTTTCAAAATATGAAGAATTATCGCAAAAGGTATCGGATCCAGATATAATTGCGGACCAAACTGTATGGCAAAAGCATATAAAAGAAATGGCGGAGATAGAGCCAGTAGTAAAGAAATATGAAGAATATAAGAAGGCGAAAGAATCTCTTGTCGATATGAAAGAGATCGTAGATCTTGAAACGGATGAAGAGCTACGAGAAATGGCCAAAGCTGAAATAACAGAGCTTTCTCAGCAAATAGAGACTAATGAAGACGAACTAAAAATCCTGCTTCTACCTAAAGACCCTAACGATGAGAAAAATGTAATCTTAGAAGTCAGGGCTGGGACAGGTGGAGATGAGGCATCTTTATTTGGTAATGATCTGCTGAGAATGTATATGAGATACGCGGAAGTCAATCGTTGGAAAACCGAAGTAATGGACATCAGCGACACGGGTGTCGGTGGAATCAAAGAAGCGGTAATTCTCATTAAGGGAAAAGGCGCGTATTCTAGGCTCAAATATGAAAGCGGAGTACATCGAGTGCAACGTGTCCCAGAAACTGAGTCGAGTGGCAGAATTCACACATCAGCTGCGACCGTAGCGGTTCTTCCAGAAATCGATGATGTAGAAGTCGATTTGAATGTAAATGAGGTAAGAGTAGATGTGTACCGTTCTTCTGGAAATGGGGGACAATCGGTCAACACTACGGATTCCGCAGTAAGATTGACTCACGAACCGACAGGTATCGTGGTAACTTGTCAGGATGAAAAATCACAAATAAAAAATAAGGATAAGGCATTTAAAGTTTTGCGTGCTAGATTGTTCGATTTGAAAATGCAAGAGCAAAACAAGGAAATATCAGAGGCGCGAAAAAGTCAAGTAGGTTCGGGTGACAGAAGCGAGAGAATAAGAACGTACAATTTCCCCGAGAGTAGGGTCTCTGATCATAGAATCAAACTTACATTATATAAGCTTGATGCTATATTGAACGGTGGGTTGGATGAATTGATAGATCCGCTCATAACTAATGATCAAGCAGAAAAGATGAAGAATTTCTAGGAATAGTATTCATGTAATATGATTAAGAAACAAGGATTAGTTTTTGCAAGCAGAGATTCATTAATTATTGAGGATAATATATATGCACAAGATACAAACAAGAGTATTGCCAGAAACCATTTTGGGCATCGAAGAAGCATCGAGTATTATCAAAAATGGTGGGTTAGTAGCATTTCAGACGGAAACGGTGTATGGAATTGGAGCGAACGCACTAGACCCAAATGCAGTAAAGAAAATCTTTAAAGCAAAAGGCCGCCCACAGGACAATCCAGTCATCGTGCACGTTTGCAACATGACGCAGCTAAATACAGTTGCAGTAGATATTCCCGAATGTGTAAACACATTAAAAGATGTATTCTGGCCTGGACCGCTAACACTTGTTCTTAAAAAAAGCAATTTAGTTCCCGATGAAATTACAGCAGGTCTACAATCTGTAGCGGTAAGGATTCCACAAAGCGAAGTCGCACTTTCACTCATAGAAAAGTCGGGAGTTCCTATAGCAGCTCCGAGTGCAAACATATCTGGAAAGCCTAGTCCTACGACATTAGAACATGTGATAAGTGATATGACGGGCAGGGTTGACGCAATTATAGAAGGTGGTTCGTGCGAAGTTGGCATTGAATCTACTGTATTGGATCTGACAAACGAAAAACCTGTGATATTGCGTCTTGGAAAAATTACGAGAGAAGATATCGAGAAGGCACTTGATGTAGAAGTGAACTATAGCAATCATATTCTCAATCAAAGAACTATGTTTAAAAACAATCCATATGGACTTGACATGAAGAAAACCGAGGAAAGTGGAGATAATATACCTTCTTCTCCCGGAGTAAAGTATCGACATTATGCCCCGAATGCAAAAATGTTTATCTATTGTGGTGCCCCGGAGGCAATAAAAAAAGCAATAGAGGACGAAAGGTCCCGTCTAGTAAGTGAGGGTCAAAAAGTAGGTGTGCTATATTATGGCGAAAGCCTAGACCAGAAAACTCTAGAATTTGCAATTCATGATTTCTTTAACAGACTGCGAATAATGGATAAAGACAGAGTAGATACGATACTTGCAGGTGCCGTGAATAATGATGGGCTAGGCTTGTCTCTAATGGATAGAATGGTCAAGGCATCAGGATATAACATCGTACATGTATAAAAGTATCAAACAGTGAATTCTTAGTGCAGTACTGTAAGGCATTCTTATGCATATTATAAGAATTATATGAGGAGATAGTAAAATGAAAATTTCAATTGCATCTGACCATGCTGGATTCAATTTAAAAGAGTCAATTAAAGACTATTTGCAAAACAAATACGTTGCCCCTATCGAAGTTGTCGATCTTGGCACACATAGCACGGAATCAGTGGATTACCCTATATATGGAAAAGCCTGCGCCGAAGCGGTTTCAAACGGTTCAGCAGAGCTGGGAATCGTGGTTTGCGGTTCAGGAATAGGAATTTCTATAGCTGCGAATAAAGTAGCTGGGATAAGATGTGCTCTATGTGTTACTGAGCAAATGGCTCGCATGGCAAAACGTCACAACAACGCAAACATGATTTCTTTGGGGGCTAATAGTGTCGACGAGGAACTGGCATTCAAGATAGTGACAGCTTGGCTTGAAGAAGAATTTGAGGGTGGCAGACACGAAAGACGAGTAAATATGCTTTAATCGTTATATGTAGAGTATATACAAATAAGATTTAAGTACTGAGTAACCTTTTTACATTAATTAGTCTTAAAATGGCATATAATCAATATTAAAGATAATTAGGTAAAAATAAGAAATTCATATTTGGAGGAAAAAATGGGTAAGATTTATGTTTTCGACCATCCGCTAATTCAACATAAGACTGCGCTTTTGCGAAAAGAAGAGACGAGCGTGAAAGAGTTTAGGGAATTATCAAAAGAGATTGCTATGCTTATGGGATTTGAGGCAACTAGAGATTTGCCACTAGAAGATGTAGAAATAAAAACTCCAATGTGCAAAACTACAAAAAAAATGCTTGCAGGTGAAGACATAGCACTAGTCCCGATATTGAGAGCAGGTTTAGGATTTGTAGATGGATTTCTTGCTTTAGTCCCCAATGCAAAGGTTGGGCACATAGGATTATATCGAGACCATGATACATGCAATCCAATAGAGTATTATTGCAAATTACCTAAAGACATAGATAAGAGGAAAGTATTTGTGCTTGACCCTATGTTAGCAACGGGTGGAAGCGCAGTCTCCGCAATCGACGTGATTAAAGAGCATGGCGCAAAAAATATCGTATTTATGTGCATGATAGCTTCCCCACAAGGTATCGACAAACTACAAAAAGGACATCCGGATGTCGATATTTATATTGCGTCAAAAGACGAAGGGCTTGACGATCAAGCGTATATTTTACCGGGGCTTGGAGATGCCGGAGATAGACTATTTGGAACTAAGTAGTCAAGTATCGGTTACGAGCAATAGAAAATAGATAACATGAATGGAATGACATAGATCATCCACCAAATAATAAATTTTAATTCAATCCTAGGAGGAAAAATTAATGCAGTTTATACCTGATAATGTAAGTGATAAAGACAATGTTTTTGAAGTTTTAAAAGAGAGAGGCTTCATCGAGCAATGCACAGACGAAGCAAAAATAAAAGAACTCTTGCAAAATGAGGAAGTGAGATTTTATATTGGATTTGACCCTACGGCGGACTGTTTGCACGTCGGACATTTCATGCAAGTGATAATAATGATGTATATGCAAAAATTCGGACATACTCCAGTAGTATTAATTGGTGGTGGCACTGGCATGGTAGGAGATCCTTCGGGAAGAACCGACATGCGGCAAATGATGACGCCGGAAATAATTCAACATAATTGCGATCAATTTAAGAAGCTATTTGATAAATTCATTGAATTTGATGACGAATGGAAATATACTCCCGGAGGAGATGTTTATTCATTAGGAAAAGAAAATAAGAAACCGGAAAAGGGTAAGGCAATATGTGTTAACAACGCGTCATGGTTGTTGCCGCTCAATTATATCGAATTTGTCAGGGAAATCGGCACCTATTTTAACGTCAACACTATGCTTAGAGCGGAAAGCTTCAAGCAAAGAATGGCTCAAGGTGGTCTTTCATTTTTCGAGTTTAATTACATGCTTATGCAATCGTACGACTTTATGGTATTATCGCGAGACTTAGACATAAAGATGCAGTTTGGCGGGAATGACCAGTGGTCGAACATCATAGGCGGTGTAGATTTGTCGAGAAAAGTCCTTTCTAAAGATGTATTTGGCATGACTTTTTCGCTTCTTACAACTTCAGAAGGTGTCAAGATGGGTAAGACTCAAAAAGGTGCTTTGTGGCTCGATGCGGAAAAAACATCACCATATGAATTTTTTCAATATTGGAGAAATGTTGCGGATGCAGATGTAAACAAATGCTTAAGAATGCTTACATTCTTGCCAATGAGTGAAGTTGAAAGATTGTCTGCGTTGGAAGGCGCGGAAATAAACCGTGCGAAAGAAGTACTTGCTTATGAAGTAGTAAAGCTTGTTCACGGAGAAGAAGAGGCGAAGAAGGCGTTAGAAGGTGCCAATGCTGCGTTTAGTGGTGGTGGAAACTTAGATAATATTCCAAAAACCGAGATGAAAAGAGAACTTTTTGAAGAAGGCATGGGTGTTGTAAATCTCGTGAGAGAGTTAGGACTTGTCACTAGTAACGGAGAAGGTTTTAGGACTATAGAGCAAGGTGGACTTACTGTTGGTGGAGTAAAAGTTGCGGATACAAAAATGCAAATCACATTGGAACATTTTACCGACGAAAAATTACTCATTCAAAAAGGAAAGAAAAAGTTTCATCAAGTAATACTAATATAGTGTAGTAAAAACAGTCATATATAAATAAATGCAAGTCTCTATTTCTGAATAGAACTCCCGGTTGTTAGACGGAGGGATAACATTCATATTGAATAGAAACTTGCATTTTTTTTAATCTTAAATACTATACACATTCGAAGTCAAATATTCGGGGTCACATGTAATATCTATTCCTAGTGAACGCAGTGTTTCTTCATCTCTGTCACTTAGAATTGCAGTACAATGTGCTTTACACATACGAAGATCTTTCAATTTTGTGATTGCAAGTTCCGCTACAGTATTCGTCGTTGCAGTAATAGAAAGTGCTAATAATATTTCTTCGCAGTTGAGACTCTTTTTCTCATACTCTAATGTATCGGTTTTTAACTTTTGTATATTTTCTAATATTTGTGGAGAAATAATTAGCATTTCTTCATCGAGACCGGAAAGATGCTTGATGCAATTTAATAGTGCCGCCGCCGCAGCAACCATTTGTTTTGAGCTACGACCTGTGATGATAGTCTTATCTGGTAATTCAATTGCAACAGCAACCACATTTTCATAACGAATACCCAACTTGCGCTTTTTCTCAACGCACTGTCGTGCAGGTTCTACCACCTTTCTGTCGAAAATGTTTAACCCAACTTCCTCCATCAAAAGTTTAGATCTTTCTAGTGTTGTTTCCGAAATTATTCCTTTTTTGTAGTCGCATTCGGCTAACATATATCGTCTTATTATCTCTTGATACGATGCATCGGAACATATTTTTTCATCTATTATTCCTGAAGCGATCAAATTGACTCCCATGTCGGTAGGTGATTTGTATTCGGATTCTCTTCCAGATATTTTTTCTATGATTCTTTTTACAATAGGAAAGACATCAATGTCTCTGTTATAATTTATAGCAGCTTTTCCATATGCTTCCATATGAAAAGGATCAATCATGTTTACGTCTTTTAGGTCTACTGTTGCAGATTCATATGCGATATTCAAAGGATGTTTAAGCGGAATATTCCAAATAGGAAAAGTTTCGTATTTGGCATATCGAGAAGTAAGTCCACGTTTATTATCATGGTAGAGTTGAGATAAACATGTGGCAAGTTTTCCACTTCCTCCACCAGGACCTGTCACTACTACTAGTGGTTTAGTTACTTCTATATAAGGATTCGCTCCGTAACCTTCTTTACTTACAATCGTATCGATATCTACAGGATATCCTTTAGTAAAGGAGTGCTTATACACCTTGATATTATTTCGCTTTAACTTGTTGATAAAAGTATCTACAGCATGGTTTTGCTCGTATCGCGTTATAACTACGCTATTGATATTTAGCTTGTATTTTCTAAACACATCTATAAGGCGTAGTACTTCTAAGTCATAAGTAATTCCAAAATCTTGACGAGTTTTGCTGGTAGCTATGTCTCCTGCAAACACGCAAATTATGATTTCTAATTCACTGCTAAGGTTGTTGAGGAGTTCAATTTTAACATTTTCATCGTACCCTGGCAAGACTCTCATTGCGTGTTTATCGTGGACAAGTTTTCCTCCGAATTCTAAATAGAGCCTTTCATTATCGCATTTATTTATTCGCTCTAATATATATTTTGACTGTTCGCATATATATTTTTGTGTATCAAATCCCGTCTTCATAATCTCGCTTTTCCCATTTTTAAGTTATGATAATTCTATGTTTAACTTATTGCTCGACTCGTTCATATCGCCCATGCTAAGGAAATAATCTACGGTCAACTCGCCTTTACCATCTTTGGAAACATTATTCGTAATTTCCTTTGTAAGAACTTCCATTCTAATAGTGCCAAATGGAGTGTTGTAAGCTCCTTTGAACCGCTTGCCTGTTTCAAACTTTAGTTCAGAAGCAATATTTCCACTTTTTTTATCTACACGTTTCATGGTAAAAGCATTATTTTCATAATAAAGGTTAGTAACGCAACCTTCATATCCCATTACCTCAGTTTCGTCATATTCTAGCCTAAAAGAGTCCTCTTCAGAATAAAATTTGCCTTCTGTAATAAATTCCATACGCTCGTCCATATCAGGGTTGAGTCCACCACTAGTTATTTTTAGCATTATATTTTTCATATCCTAAGTCTATAATCCTTTCTATTAGTTCACTATATTTAAATCCGGTAGCTTCCAACATCTTGGGGTACATACTATACTTAGTAAAACCGGGTATTGTGTTTATTTCATTGATATATATTTGGTTAGTTTCTCGCGAAAGAAAAAAGTCAACTCTAGCAAACCCGGAACAGTTCAACTCTTTGTATGCTTGTAAGGCATAAGTTTTGATCTGTTCTTTTGTATTTTCATCTAGATCGGTAGTAATATTGAGTTGTTCACCAGCCCCTTCGGAATATTTGCTTTCGAAATCGTAAAACTCGTGCGCGGAAGTGATTTCACCAGGTTCACTTGCTATTAGATCGAAGTTCCCTAGTACGGAAACTTCAATTTCTCTAGCATTAATGCGTTCCTCGACGATTATCCTTTCGTCGTATTTTCGAGCCAGTAGGATGGAGTCTTTTAGTTCTTCACTATTTGTAGCACATGTAATCCCAATGCTTGATCCAAGATT
>CAYJGJ010000015.1:0-8694 GCA_964370025.1 uncultured Oscillospiraceae bacterium | reverse complement strand
ATTTGAAGGTTTAATAAAGACTGGATAATCTAGTTGTGACTCCACCTTTTTTATCATGGAATTTAGCGCAACATCTGGATTGGACTTTTGCTTGTCATGTTTGATATCATTTACTGTATAAGAATCTATTCTTGATGTTTCATAAGCGGTAAAATAAACGTATTTTCCACACGGTATACCTGCTTTTGTGAATACGGCTTTTGCTGTGATTTTATCCATGGCTACTGCCGATGATAAAACATCACACCCGCAATAAGGTATATCGAGGCTTTCAAACAATCCTTGAATTTTACCGTCTTCTCCATATGTTCCATGAATTATTGGGAACGCAATGTCGATATATTGGGATAAATTGTGTACAGATAATTTTATCGCTTCGTTGTGCCATGAGTCATCTTTTATTTCCGACAAATGATCGCTACAAAGCTTCCATTCGCCTTGTCTCGTGATTCCGATTTTTATTGGTTCATACTTGTTTTTATCTATTTCGTCCACAATAGAATTTGCAGACATCAAGGAAACAGCATGTTCCTCTGACCTTCCTCCAAAAACTACTCCAACTTTAATTTTATTCATATTCCTCGATTCAATTTTTAATTTTTTCAGTTCATATTTTACCATATTAAATTAGTTGTTTCAACACAAAAGTGCTGTTTAAAAATGCGGTTTATTCTTTTATCTTCAAATATATTGAAGATAAAAATACATTCCCTTCGGGCTTAAAATTAGCCGAGCCGTTGTGGCGTTGCGCTATTTGTTTGATCGATGAGAGGCCTATACCGACAGAATCTCTTTTAGAAGAAAGTACATTGCCTTTTGTTGTATTGAATATTCCATTGAAACTATTGTCCATTGCGATAGTAAGTGTATCGTGGTGCATTCGCGAATTTATTTTGATATGTTTTTCTCCAGTTTTCATTCTATTACATGCTTCAATAGCATTTTCGAGCATGTTACCAAATATGACGCACAAGTCAGAATTCAGTTCCTGATTTTCTGAAGCGGGAATGCTCAAATGCGAGGTAAGAGCAATGTCGTTAGTTTTGCATAACGATGAGTAGTATGTAACGATTGAATTAATCGCAAGATTTTCACAATATTGGCCTTGTGGTTCAGGAATGTTTTTAATAAAAGTATTGATATGGTTCTTTAATAAATCAATCTCATTTTCTTCTATCAGTGTACGTATCGTAAGGAGTTGATGCCTAAGATCGTGACGTTGTCTTCTGATTTCTGTAGCGTTATCATGCATTGTTTGCAGTCCCTTTTTTTGTTCGGTCAGCTGATAGTTCGCCATTTTAATTGAATACTCCATTTCACGACTTTGCTCAGCTTCTTTGATGTTTTCATATGTGAAGAACATTCCTATTACCGCAACCGTCAACGAATATATTAGAGTTCCAACTTGCGTGTAGTTCAAAATAATCGTTCCAAATCTATGGTTAATATTAATAAATTCTACGGTAGAAAAAATCAACAAAATCAAAAAGAAAACAAAAAAATGGACAGTAAAAGTGCCGATATTTTGGGGCTTCAGAGCCCTTTTGCTTGCGAAGATAAAGAATAATACAGTGGTCACATATGTGCCAATTTGAATTGTTTTAACAACAGTAGGGAAGGAACCACCTCCAATGTATACAATCGCAATTACTATTGCTAGTATAAGAAGCAAGTGATGTAGTGTCCTTCGCATTTGTGGCGCTTCTTTCGTGCCTAAGGTGTAGATATAAAAATGGCCGAGAGGCAATGGATAAAGAGAAAATGCAACCAGGGAAACAAAATATAAGAGCCAATACTCCCCGAGATAAAGCATAGATAAAGGTCCTTCACCTAGACTCCATATTCCTATACAAAGCAAAAAAAGCGACATGCAAGTAAATATTGTCAGTTTTTTTCCAAAGATTACAGTGAAAATAGATAGCAAGAAAATTACGACACCTACTACAATTAATATTATCGATGTCGCGGATGTTATGCCCTGCGAAGTTACCAGTGATTTTATTACACTATCATAATTACCAAGCATAAAAGGTTCTACCGTTAAGTCTTCAACTCCTTCTTGGACAATGTAGTTAATTACAACTTCGTTTTGAGCTTGTTCATAAGTAGGCAAGATGATTATCTCCGTCATAGGCAGATAAAATGAATTATCGTGGTTAATGTTATTATAAGGAGGGGTATCGCCATAGTGGAATATTTTTTCATCGTTAACCAACAGAGTAAATGGAGTATACAAACTTTGCACATATAGTGTATTATGAGGTTTGTAATCATACATAAAGGAGATAGAAACTATTGTACCAGGTGTCAAATCTTTGAAAGTATGGGGTAATGATACGGTTTCTTCAAATCCAGATATTGAGGCGATGACATGAGTAGTCTCTAACACTTCGTTATCTTCGAGGTCATATGTAGAGGAGATATTTAGATTGGATAAGTCACGAGCTGCCATATACACAAAAACAAGAATTACGATAACACTTATTGCGAATGCTATTGATTTTTTTTTCATGATTATACACCTCGTACTTTTGAAAACAAGTAATTTTCGTATGCTTTTCGTACTTGAGAAAGAGTATTTCTACGTATATATACTGAGCCGCCATCTGACATTTCGAAAATAAGTAATTCTTTGTCTAGATTTATCACATGCTCGAAATTAACAATATAGCTTTTGTGACATGCAAAAAAAGATTCAGGATCTAGTTCTTCGAGCAAATCAGCGAGTTTTGCACGAAACGAAAGAATCTCTCTGTCAGTTTTATAAATTGATACTTTGGACGCTTCCTGTTCCAAATAAACTATTTCGGAAAATGGAATATTGACAATGGTAGAATTAATTTGGAGCGTTAATTTTGGAACATTTTCTTTTTTCTCTTTTGCAAGTTTTAGAACTTGTTCAACGTGTTTCTTTTGGAGCGGTTTTTCAAGATACTTAAGTACATCTAATCTGTAGCTGTCTAGGGCGTGTTCCTTGCTTGTAGTAGCAAACACGACGGGAATATCTTCCTCGATTTTTCGAATTTCCGTCACTACTTCAACTCCTGTTTGTTGTTCCATGTAAATATCCATAAATATAAGATCATATTTATTTGCCTTATATTCGCTTAGGAAATCTTCTCCGGAAGTGAAGACATCGCATATATTTTTGATATTGCTTTCTGATAAAATATTTGTAAGATTATCTCTTTCTTTTTCGCTGTCATCGCAAATAGCAATTCTTAAAGTATTGGACATGTTATTTAATTCTCCTATGGAAATAAGATAGTAATAAAGTATGTGCATGGGAAAAGACGATATTAATCGGTAAAGTGTGCAAGTAAGATGATATGAATTAACCTCCAATAGTTAGAGCTAAGTGACTAACGAAAGGAGGTTTGATGTTTATCAATCACAAAGTTTATTCAGTTAAATTACTGAACTCTTCGATTAACCGATTCCCAATTGATGCAGTATTGCTCTAATGTCTGTTTAGTGATTTTTCCGCTCTTATATAGTCCGATAAGAGCTTTGTCCATACTTATCATTCCTTCTTTTTGTTCAGATGTATCTATTATATTATCTATTTGATGAACTTTGCCTTCTCGTATCATATTTCTTATCGCTGGAGTACAAAACATGACTTCAAAAACTGGAATAAGTGGTCCCTCTATGGATGGAATTAATTGTTGTGAGACGATCGCCTGCAGTACCATTGACAATTGCAGTAATATTTGCCTCTGTCCATTGGTTGGGAAAGAGTCGACAATTCTATCTATTGTGTTTGCTGCACCTATGGTGTGAAGGCTGGAGAGTATCAAATGTCCTGTTTCAGCTGCCGTCATTGCTATTTCCATAGTTTCGCTGTCTCTGAGTTCTCCGATTAGGATAACATCGGGTGCTTGTCTTAGTGCAGATCTCAGCGCCGATACGAAAGTTTCGGTGTCTACGCTGACTTCTCTTTGGGAGATTATGCTTGCTTTATGTGCATGCAAAAACTCCAGTGGATCTTCCAAAGTGATTATGTGTGCAGGCCTTTCGCTGTTCATCTTATCTATCATACAAGCTAGCGTCGTACTTTTTCCACTTCCCGCAGAACCCGTTACTAATACTAAGCCTTTATCTCTTTTTGCAAGTGAGAGGACGGCTTCAGGGATTGAAAGCTCCTCAGGAGACGGAAGATCAAATCGTACTATACGGATTACAGCGGCAAGAGTTCCTCTTTGCTTATATGCGTTTACACGAAATCTAGAGACTCCTCTTAGAGCGAATGAAAAGTCATCATCTCCCTTTTGTGATAGTTCCTCTAGAGATCTATTGTTTGCATGTTCATATATTTCTTCTATATATTTTTTCGTATCGTCAGGAGAAAGTGTCACATCAGAATACGCTTTGGTCTTTCCGCCAACTTTTCCTGTAACAGGAAGACCTGCTACTATGAATATGTCCGAAACATTTTCCGCTATTGCTTTCGCTGCAATATCTTTAAAATTCATTGCGTTCCCCTTTTACTAATAGATAGTTTGTTTTCTGTCATACATCATGCTCGATAGTCGTACGTGACAGAGTAACCTTTAATTAAAACTATTTGCGCTTATATTTTCCGTCTTCCAGCTTATTATTTCATATATTGGTGTATTTGTCTCGGAAACCATGATGTGTATAGAACTCATAAGATTTTGAGTTTCATTGATATTGGTTTGAAACTCAACTATAATTCCTTCGCCAAGTCCAATAGAGTTAGCGGGGAAGACGTCATAGGTATCACCTAGCAGTGCGGTCGAACTAGCAAAAAAAGCTGCTGGAGTGACTGTTCCCGTAGACAATGGTAATATCAAATCGTTTATTTTTTTTATTTCTGCCTGCGCCAAAGAATCTGCCGCGTAATATTCTTCTATATATGTTCCTGTAGAAATACTCAATTCATTATCTGCATTAGAGGATACGAAAGATAAAGTTGCAAATGTAACTAGACATAGGATTATAAAAACTACAATAAGTAGGCTTGTTCCCAGAGGCATGCCTCCTTGTATCTTATTTTTTTCCATATTGATGACCTCCTAACCTATATACCGAAGTGTGTAGGTTGTACACGGATAAATCAGTATCAGTTACGATGAATTCCATATCTAGAGTAATTAGATCTCCATTTTCGCTAGGCGTGATGACGATAGAGTATCTGTTTTCATTTCTTGTGAATTGTCCGTTTTCATCATAATATGTTAGATATATTTCTCCGTCTTGTTGGAGAGCGAACTGTTCAGCAAGTTCATCAATATTTCCATCCATCGCGCTGAAAGTATCCGCTATAGTTTGAGATTGGAATATTGCTACGTTTCTATCGTTACTTTCTTCTCCCGTTAGATGAGCTGCGACAAATAACTGGACGCATACCGCAATAGATATTGAGAGAAAAAGAATGGAAATCATTATTTCGATAAGTAAAATGCTTGTTCTTGATCTTTTCATATAATTTATACCTTTGTTTTAAACAGAGTTTTGTCCGTTTGTAGATTTAGTTCATTTCTTTATTCCCTTGTGCTTCTCAGGCTCAAAGAGACTCTAGAAACGACGTTTCTGTCATCTGTCACTTCAAAATCTATAGTTCCCGCTGGATTTTGAGACATCTCTAGCGACTTTAGTGGGATTAGTTCATCTCCAGATCCAAGTGTAATATCTAAACTTTCTAGAGTATAAAGTTCTTGCAAATAGCCTTCGTAAAAGTAGAGGTAAGAAATCTGCTCATCAGAAGGATCTGAATCTAAGACTATTATTTGAGTACCATCGATTTCAGTGAAACTGATAGCGCCTTGTGTGTCGTATTCCTTGATTCTCCTCGATAAAAAAGATACAGCTATCCGACTTGTAAAAGAGCTTTCCATGCTCTGAGTCGTGTTATCGTATACTCTCGCACCTATTACCACTACAAGCAAGGAAGTTACTGTAAGCACACAGAAAAGTGCAACTACGAAAATCATATCTATGGCACGATTTTTCTTGGATGTATTCATACTCACTTCCTCTTTATTCTACATTATATATTAGGTTTGATTTTTTTATAATCGTAATTTCGGGCATAATGTTTGTAGCAAAAATATCATAGTGGACTATGAATCGATCTTCATCCACATTGAGTCCGTAGTTTTCTTCCATATACTCAATGTCTGGGGGATATGCTCCCTCGAGTACATAGCAGTGGATACTACTTCTTGTGATTGCGTTTGCGAGCGTTTCTATTTCCTGCTCGCTATTTACATCTCCAATTGAACCAAAGGCGTATATGAGTGCAAATATAATTACAGCAAAGAATATCGATTGCCTTATTATAGTCTTTGCCCAGGAACCTTGTTTGTTATTTTTTTTGTTCATATCAAACTCCATTATTATTATGTCGAAGCTTTTTAATATTGGCGTTTAGCCCATAGCCGACATTATGCTCATGAGTGGGAGCATGATTGAAAGCAGAATTATTCCAACAACTACTGACAATATAGCGACTAAAGCTGGCTCGATGATAGCGATGATATTGCTTATTCTACCTTGCACTTCGTTGTCGTACTCATCGGATATTTTTTCCATTACAGAGTCCACGGCACCTGTTTTAACTCCAATTGATAGCATTCTTGCATACATTCCAGCGAATATTCTACTTTTTCCTATCGATGCAGCAAAACCTTCTCCCTCATCGATTGATTTTCTACAGTCCGCAATTTTGTCTGACAAAGCATCATGTTCAACTAATTTTTGCGCCATTTCAAGACTTTGATCTGTATCTAATCCGCTTGATAACATTAGCGACATCCCGTTGGAGAAACGAGAGACTGCAATTTTTTCTACTATTTTCTTTGTAATGAATGACCTTTCTTTGAATTTTTTGAATTGAGCCTTTCCGCTTGATGTAACGCCCAAGTATGCTACTACGACAACAAATAATACGAGTAAGGCAATGAAGATGTACCCGTTGTTTCTTACGAATTCTGATCCATTAAGCACAGTGGCAGAAAAACCCGTCAATTCACTTCCTAGTTGCATGAATACTTGGTTGAATACAGGCATTACCTGCATGACGAGAACTCCTATTACAGCAAGCATCATGACTAACATGATGACTGGATAAAAGACCGCTTGCTTGATAGTTTGCATTAATTCAGTCTCTCTTCTATAGTATCGTGCTAAGGAGGCAACTACTTCTTCGAGTTTACCAGAGAGTTCTCCGATCTTTATCATATCTATAGTATAAGTCGGGAACAATTTTGTGTTTATCATCGCCTCAGATAATGGCGCGCCTACTTCTATAGAATCTATCATGTTGCTTAACATTTCGTAGTCGAATTTATCTTCTGTTTCTTCGCGCATTATATAAAGTCCTTCCGACACGGTTATCCCCGCCTTTACAATTAGCGAAAGTTCTTCACAAAACAAAGAAAGTTGTGAGTTAGTAAGCACCCTCGATGGTCTTACAGTTTTCTCTTGATTAATAGACGTACTTTTTGACATAGTTATCTCCATTTCCTATGAATTCTGATACGGCACTGTTGCCACCTTCATTGTCTTTGAAAGTAGGGTCGACGAGTGCCCAACTTGTACCATCAAATTGTATTACATTGTCCAACCATCCAGATTCAGCAGAGTATACTGAAATCCATGCATGGTATACATCTCCAGCATAGCCGAATGTCATTTTTGTAGGAACACCTTGTGAACGCAACATCGCAGTCATCAGCGCGGCATAGTCAAAACAGATTCCCTTGCCTGTGCTTACGACTGTGTCTAAAACTGGTAAATAGCCCGAGAGATTTCCCGAACTTGCTTCTACCGCCATTTCATCGTCGTACGCAATAGCATCCATCGTATATGAGTAGACAGCCTTAATAAAGTCTAAATCTGTAGCTGTATGTTGATAAAAATCAGCAGCTTCGACTATTGCTACAGTTTCCGGAGTGAAATTGACAAACTGGTTTGAATGTAGAAAAGGCGTAAATTCATTTTCCAATGACGCAGTTAATCCAAAAGAATCTGCGACATAGTATTGATCTCCGGAGGCTTGTTCATACATCGTGAATGTATAGTAACCATTCCCCTCGGAAAGTGGAATAGTTTGATATCCGGTTTTACCGTGCAGGTCGTATGTATATGTTTCTCCTACAGGCGTTTCGACTCTGAATTTTATTTTGCCAGTATTTCCGCCCAAATATTGAACCATGATGTATCCTTTACTTGAGTTGCTATAATCAATTAGTGTGCGACTAGTTTGAAATACATCCCCCCCGCTTGCGGATGGTAGGAACATTGTTATTTCGTTTGGCTCTCGGACGCTTTCGGATTGCAAGACATCGTTGACAGAATCAACCCCTTCAATCGAAGAGCATGATGCGATAGATATTATTATGATAAAATTTGCAATAAAAATAGTTATTTTTTTCATATAAATATGGTCTCTCTATTGTTACCTTATAATCATCAAAAATGGAGCATGCTAGCTCGTTTTTTATTCTCGATTCGAGACTTAAATATTATAGTTCTTTATTTAATATATGTCAATATGTAGAGGAATAAATGCGTAGTTGTGAAAATAAATGCGGAGAATGTCAAACTTTTTGCCAATCTGCATGTAAAACACTTTGAAATTTATGGACACTTAATGTTGCAATTTATATGAACAGTACTTTTTACTTTTTTAGATTGACAATTGCATAAAAAGAGTGTAATATATAT
>CAYJGJ010000014.1:18476-34317 GCA_964370025.1 uncultured Oscillospiraceae bacterium | reverse complement strand
TACTCGAAGCTGATGAAACGTATACTATCAAACAACTTAATACTGTTTTTGAAAAGATTGACGAAAAATAATTTCCCAATAACTTTATTTAGTAAGTAGTTAATTCTTCAACCCATATGCAAAAGAACTCGTTTTCTTCTTCAGTATAAGTTATCATTGTTCCTTGTACTCCAATAATTGTATCGGTAGCCGGCAATTCGACATCATCTGGGAAACGCAATTCTAAACCTTGTGGACAACAACCAATCGCATCATTGATTATTATGAAACTAAGAGTTTGACCGACGGAGTCATAATATTGGCTATCCAAAGTCCCTACCAAGTTAATTGTTTTGTTGATATAGTTTTTTTGGTTTGCCACAATATCGTATATCTGTGAGTATATTATAGTGTTACTCATTTTCGTTAAGTCTACATCAAAGATCTTATCTTTTGTCAACTCTTTTTGTGCTGCTATTATATCTGCATTAAGTTGCGGAGTATGTCCTTCTTGGACTGTGCCATCTTCTATCAGTATAAGCTCGTCGGATGATAGAATTTCTGATTGATTTTCATCTTGAGATGGTGAACATGCAGGCAATGTTATCAGTAGTGTGCTGATTGAAAGTAAGATTATTATTTTCATATTACGGCCTTCTTCCTAGAGAAATAAAAATGGGGAGATTTTCTCAAAAAAGAGTCTCCCCGAATTTCACTACATAAATTTTACAGCTGTTCCGTATGCTATAACTTCTGCAGCTCCTTGCATAATTGCCGAGGATGTATATCTAACATTGACTATTGCATCTGCGCCCATTGCTTGCGCCTCGTTTACCATGCGCATTGTTGCTATAGATCTCGCCTCGTTCATCATTTCATTGTAGCCGTCAAGTTCACCGCCGACCATTGTTTTAAATCCTGCCATTATGTCTTTTCCCATATGTTTGCTTTGTACAGTGCTGCCTTTTACTAATCCGAGCATATTAAGGGTTTTGCCTGAAATATATTCAGTATTTACTAACATCATCTTCTTCACCTCTTTTTATTTCTTTAATTCTAGCCAACAACGCACAGATAATTGCAATGCCGGAACCCACGGGAATTATTAACGTAAGAGCATATATGAACCATGGAATTGCAATAATTTGAGCGGTTATAGCTACTGTTATCATCCAAAACATTAAGTATGCAAGGATGACGAATGTAATAATAATTGGAGCAATTAATTTTTTCGTGTTCATAGTAATAACTCCTTCTACAAATTATATACAAATTTTAACATAGAGATTCTACTATGTCAAATAGACGAAATTTACTTGAAATATTACGAGTGTGATGTTAGAATTATTGAGTTATACATAACTAATTTACAAAAAAGAGTAAATTAAGTGGAGAAAAACAAAGAGAAACTGTGGGAAATCTAAATACGCATTTTTTGGATAGCTTGCGAGGATTAAAAGAAATATTGCAATATACTTATGCAAGCGAGAGGAAGCGTAGTTTCGAAAAATTATCAGCAGAGGCGGAAAAATCAAATAAAAAAATCAAAAACTATATTACAAAAACAGCTACTGTAACAAGTGTGTTAATTCTGTTTTTTTCCATGTTAGTATTATTTGTTTCAGCTTATTTATATATACAAAAGATTGTAGGAGTTGATGCTGTAATCGTTCCAACAGTGATGATAATGTCGTCGTTCGGCGCTGTTACTGCTACCGCAAATTTAGGTGCAGGACTTACGCAAACAATTGCTAGTGGCAATAGAGTGCTAGATCTTTTGAACGATATTCCTGCAGTCGAGGAAGTAACAGATAAAACAAATATTACCTTTGAAGGTGCGGAGCTCAAAGATGTCAGCTTTTCGTATGGAAAAGAAACAATTTTAGATAACTTTTCGTTAAAAATAATATAAAAATCGCGAATATAAACGCAAGTGACGAAGAGGTGATTGCTGCAGCAAAAAAAGCTTCTCTTCATGATTTTATCCTGAGTTTGCCAAATGGCTATGATACTCAAGTGGGAGAATTAGGTGGTACTATTTCCGGAGGAGAAAAGCAACGAATTGGGATAGCAAGAGCCTTCTTGCATAACGCGAATTTCATATTGCTTGACGAACCGACAAGCAATCTTGATAGTCTAAACGAAGCAGTTGTTTTGCGTGCAATTAAGAATGTAGCTGACAAAACAATCGTAATCGTTTCTCATAGAAAATCTACCATGCAAATTGCTGATGAAGTTTTAAATATGGAGACAATTAGGGAGAGTTGATGGGAAAGGCAGAAAAAGAAACATTGTCCGTAAAAAGGAAGGCAAAAATGAACATGAACATAAAAAAAATAATATACTTAAGTATTGGGTGCATAGGATTAGCTTTAGGAGCGGTGGGCGCGATGGTTCCCTTGTTACCTGCATTTCCATTTTTACTAATAGCTGCTTTGGGGTTTGGGAAGAGTAGTGAAAGGCTTGATACCTGGTTCAAAAACACCAAGTTATATAAGAATAATTTGGAAACGTATGTAAAAAGACAAGGAATGACAGTAAAAACTAAGATAAGAGTTATGATTACCGTCACCGCGTTGATGACAATAGGATTCATTATGATGAGTGCAGTTCCAATCGGAAGAATAGTCCTTTTCTTTGTGTGGCTTTTTCATATACTATATTTTACATTTAAAGTTAAGACTATCAGGGTTTAGCCTTTAATTATTCTAAAATACTAGTGTGCAACACAAGATATAGTCCTTCCGTATTTAATTTCTCGCGAAGTGTGAAATATATAAAAGATATATTAAAAATGCAATCTACAGAGGTCGTATAAAATTAGAATCTATCGAGACGGTATAATTTTAGAATCTGCCGGGAGGATATAAAGTTGCTTTTTAGGTTGAAATCAAGCGAAAAATTATGTAAAATATAAAGTCAGGTGCTTTGATTAATGATGTCATAAAACGTTTGGAACTAAAACTACAAGTGCTAGCACTGTCGATGCTGTTCTAAACCAAGAATATAGCATCGAGGGAGGTATTTATTATGAATATGAGAGACATAATTGACAAAAAAAAGCAAGGTGAATCTTTGTCTAATGAGGAAATACAGTTTGTGGTAAACGGCATTACCGACAGAACTGTTCCGGATTATCAAACGTCGGCTCTTTTGATGGCGATTATATTCCAAAAGATGAACAATGAGGAAACTTTCGCTTTGGTCGATGCAATGAAAAACTCAGGAGATGTAATCGATTTGTCAGAAATTGATGGAATCAAAGTAGACAAGCATTCAACAGGTGGTGTTGGTGATAAAACTACGTTGATAGCCGCACCTATTGCTGCTGCGGCAGGTGTTCCAATTGCCAAAATGAGCGGACGGGGACTTGGAATTACAGGTGGAACTGTAGATAAAATGGAATCGATTCCTAATTTTGAGACATCTTTGACACGAGAAGATTTTGTTAAGCAAGTTAATGAAATTGGAATAGCCGTTATAGGACAAACAGGAAAAATTGCTCCGGCAGATAAAGAGCTTTATGCGCTAAGAGATGTTACGGCCACAGTCGATAATGTGAGTTTGATTTCGTCGAGCATAATGAGTAAAAAATTAGCATCTGGAAGTGATGCTATAGTTTTAGACGTAAAACATGGAATCGGATCATTTATGCCTGAATATGAAGACGCAAAAGAACTTGCGGATTTAATGTGCAATATAGGTACCGCAGCAGGCAAAAAAACTGTTGCAATTATCTCCGATATGAATAAGCCTCTAGGAAAAGCCATAGGAAATAGTCTGGAAGTGATGGAAGTAATAGATGTGCTAAAAGGTAACGGTCCAGAAGATATTACTTATATATCTAAGACACTTGCAGGTACGATGATATTCTTAGGTGATAAAGCGGACAGCATAGAAGATGGTATTAATATCGCACAAAAAATGATAGATTCCGGTAAGGCTTTGGATAAATTTAGACAATTCGTTGTGAGTCAAGGTGGTGATGAGAAAGTTATTGACGATTTTTCACTGTTTCAATTGGCAAAACACGAAGGCGAATTGATTTCAAATCAAAGCGGATATGTTACTCAAATTAATGCTAGGATAGTAGGAGTAGCGACGCAAAAATCAGGTGCGGGCAGAGAGACTAAAGACTCAGAGATTAATTTGGGTGCGGGAATAGTGATTGAAAAGCAAGTCGGAGATCAAGTGCAAAAAGGTGATGTACTAGCACGGATTTATGCAGGTACTCCCGACAGACTCAGAGAATCGAATGAGATAATTGCAGAAGCTTTTGAAATATCCGATACTCCTTCAGCCCAACCGGATTTGATTAGAGAGATAGTAGGTATTTGATAATCATTCAACTAAACTGACAATAGAAAGAACTCTTTTATTATGACAAGATGAGTATCCGCGAAAATTGTCAGTGTTATATTGTATGAATAGGAAAATTATATAGATGAGTTATAAAATTCGAATAGCAGCTTTTGAGGGACCATTAGATTTACTAGTTTACTTGATCGAAAATGCACAGATGGACATATATGATATTCAGATTTCGGTAATTACCAATCAGTATCTGGAATATCTAGAAGATGTAAAAGATGCTGACATTGAAATATCTACCGAATTCATTGTTTTGGCAGCGAGCTTGATAGAGATAAAATCAAAAATGCTCCTTCCTCGAACTAATATTGACGGGGAATTGCAGTTAGGCGATGACCCGAGGAAAGATTTAGTGCAGAGAATTCTCGAATATAAGAGAACGAAGCTAGTAGCAGAAGCTCTTATGAAGCAAGAAGAATATGCTCTCAATGTATATGAAAAACCGCAGGAAGACATAAGCGAATATATTGATAATCCCGACGAGTTATTAGTTGTGGAGATGAAGAGTTTTACACAAGCTTTCATGCAGTTTATATACAAAAAACAAAAAGTCGAAACTTTGACAAAAGGATATACTAAAATTAGAAGACCAGAATATACTTTAGAGAATCGAATGCAATTCATATTAGATAAGGTTGGAAAAGTTGTGTCATCGGTAAAAAATAAGATTGGTCTTCGTGAGTTGGTGCAAGTACAAGAGGACAATTATGACATGGCGTTATCTTTCGTGTCAATATTGCAACTTATAAAAAATAGAAAAGTAAAAGCGACACAGCAAACAGATTTTGCAGAGATATATATAGAAAGTATGAATGAGCGTAGCTAAAAAAATAAAGGCGACACAGCAAACAGATTACGTAAAGAGATATAGAAAGATAAACGAGTGAATAGTAAAAAAGAAATAAAATCAGCATGTGAATCGATGATGTTTATGTGGGGAGAACCCCTTGATAGTAAAGATGTCGCGGATATGTTTAGTATATCTAACAAGGAAGCGCATCAATGTTTTCTTGAATTGCAATCCGAGTATGCAAATGAAGAAAGGGGAATTCAAGTTCGTGAAGTGAACGGTGCATTTCAGTTTGTAACAAAAGCTGAAAACAGTGAGTATATTAAACGATTATGTACTCCAATCAAAGTAAGACGCTTATCGCAGGCTGCTTTGGAAGTACTTGCAATAATAGCATATAAACAACCGATTACAAAGGCGGAGATTGACTCAATTCGTGGAATCAAGTGCGATAGAGTTATCGAGGGGCTTATGAAAAAAGACCTAGTCGGAGAAAGAGGTAGATCTAATGCGATAGGAAAGCCGATGATGTATGGAACGACGGACAATTTCTTGCGACAATTTGATATCAAAAAAATAAGTGATTTACCTGTTATTGAAGATATTGAAAATCTAATTAGCGAACACCCAGACGATGCTTCGATCCAACAGATAGAAAATGACGCAAATGGTAGTGAGCAACTTTCATTAGAACTAATGGAAGAAGTTTCTGGCGAGGATTAAATATAAATTCTACATAAAAAATTCAAGTGTAATCTAGCAAAAAAATGTAAAATATAAAATTAAGATAGTAATATTAGAGTAATACAAGGAGAAAATTAATGATAGATGTAAATAATTTGAGTGTCAGTTTTGGGGGGCAAGTGCTATTTAAAGATGTAGATTTAAAATTCACTCCCACTAACTGTTATGGCATAATCGGGGCTAATGGTGCTGGGAAGTCGACTTTTTTGCGTGTCTTGTCTGGAGACTTAGACCCTAGCACTGGTACCGTCTCAATCCAAAAAAATGTTAGAATGTCAGTACTCAAACAAGATCACTTTGAGTTTGATGAATTCACGGTATTAGATACCGTAATCAAAGGCAACCCTCGCCTATATGAAATAATGAAGGAAAAAGAGGAGTTGTATGCTAAGGAAGACTTCTCTGACGAAGATGGAATAAAGGCTTCGGAGCTAGAAGGTGAATTTGCAGATTTGGATGGATGGGAAGCTGAATCTGAAGCGAGCAAATTAATTCAAGGACTAGGACTTGGTGAAGACATCTTATATAACACGATGGAATCATTGACAGGAAAACAAAAAGTAAAAGTATTACTTGCACAGGCACTTTTTGGTAAACCTGGGATTATTCTTCTAGACGAACCGACGAACCATTTGGACGTGCTTGCAATTAGATGGCTTGAAGACTTTTTGATGGATTACGAGGGAACTGTTATAGTAGTATCACATGATAGACATTTTCTCAACGACGTGTGTACAAACATCGTCGACGTGGATTACGGTAAAATTAAAATGTACGTGGGCAACTATGAGTTTTGGTATGAATCTAGCCAGCTGGTACAAAAAGTACTCAAAGATCAAAACAAGAAGAACGAAGACAGGATAAAGGAACTACAAGCTTTCATCCAACGCTTCTCCGCTAATAAGTCTAAGTCTAAGCAGGCAACATCGAGAAGAAAATTGCTTGATAAAATAACGGTAGAAGAAATGCCTTCATCTTCAAGAAGATATCCATTCGTGGGCTTTAATATGGAAAGAGAACCCGGCAAGGAAATCTTGACTGTAGATAATATCTCAAAGACTATCGACGGTGTCAAAGTATTGGATAAAGTGTCTTTTAGAGTTAACAAAGATGACAAGATAGCGTTTGTTTCAGAAAATGAACTTGCCAACACTACATTATTCAAAATCATAATGGGTGAAATGGAGCCTGATGAGGGAGAATATAAGTGGGGGACGACGATAACTAACTCGTATTTTCCTATGGATAATAATGCGTATTTTGACAATAATGACATGAATTTGATTCAATGGCTAGGGCAATATACTCCGGAAACTACAGAGAGTTTTATGAGGGGGTTTCTTGGTCGCATGCTTTTTTCGGGAGATGATGTATTCAAAGCCGTGAAGGTGCTTTCCGGGGGAGAAAAAGTTCGCTGTATGCTTTCTCGCATGATGCTTTTTGGATCGAATGCGCTAGTGTTAGACCAACCGACCAATCACCTAGATCTTGAGTCTATAACCGCTGTGAATAACGGATTGATTTCATTCAAAGGGGTTATCCTATTTGCTTCGCATGACCACGAATTCATTCAAACTATTGCAAACAGAATAATAGATTTCACACCTGATGGTATGGTTGATAAAATAGGTTCATATGAAGATTACATAGGAATAAATTAGATTTTTTTAGGAAATTGTATAATATATGCAAGGTACATTGTTGAAAGGAAGTAGCAATTAAGTTACTCATTTGCTAAGTATAAGAGTAATTTAATGCCAAAGAAAAAAATGGGAATAATAAAAATTACAAGTAGTAACTTTGAAGCGGAAGTAATTCAATCAAACGAACCAATACTAGTCGATTTTTATGCTGATTGGTGTGGACCGTGCAAAATGGTAGGTCCTATCCTTGAAGAAATAGCTAGTGAAAATCCAGAATTGAAAATTGGTAAACTAAATACAGATGAAAACACCGATATGGCTATTAAATATGAAGTAATGACAATCCCTACGCTTATAGTCTTCCAAAATGGTGAAATAAAGAACAAAAGCGTCGGTGTAATTTCAAAAGATGCTATTGTAAAGATGTTTGATTAGTTTTTATTTTATCTTGATAATTGAGCATCCTTACAACCTGTTATAAATAGACCTCTATGAAAATGAAAAAAGAGCAAGTCGATTCACAGTAATCAACTTGCTCTTTTTGTTGCGATGTATATGATCAACTCGTTACAGATAGTGAAATCTAGTCTTCTTGCATTAACTTCATTTCTTCATGTCGCTTTATTTTGCCTGTAGTAGTCTTAACCATCGGTTCACTAGTCGTGATGATTCGTTTGATTTGTTTATAGGCAGGAAGAGTTTCATTTATTTCATAGATGTCGTCTTTAATCAATATTTCAATTTCTTCTTCTGTAATGATAGGATTTGAATCCGTGAAGTAATTTTTATCATACACGATTTTTACAGAGACTGCCAAGCTTTGATTCTTTTTAGATGCTGCGAAAACCATGGATTCATTAATATATTGCAGATTGTTGATTAATATTTCTATCTCCTCAGGATACACATTTTTGCCATTTGGTAAAACAATCACATTTTTTGCTCGTCCATTGAGATAAATATATCCATCTTTATCGATAGAACCTAAGTCACCTGTTCTGTACCAACCGTCTTGCAATACTTCATTAGTGGCTTCTTCGTTTTCATAGTACCCAAGCATTACGTTTTCACCTTTTACAAGCAATTCCCCTTCACCGTCTTCATTTGGATTCTCTACCTTTACTTCGACGCTAGGTAGTGGCAGACCAACGGATCCTTTTCTCATATTATTAATGTTTTCCGCGGACACTACAGGAGAAGTTTCAGTAATTCCATAGCCTTGGACAGTCAGAATTCCAAAGGCGTTAAATGCTTTGAGCGCATCAGGGTCGATCGGCGCTGCCCCACTTATGAGGAATCTAATATTCCCACCTAACTTCTCTAAGATAGACTTGAAAAACTTTCGTCTTAAGTCAATCTTGAATTTTAAAAGAAATTGGGTCAATCCAATACCGAATTTAATAAGCCTTGTTTTCCCCTGTGCTTCTACTTCTTTCATGATTTTTTTGTAGATGCCTTCTATTAAAATTGGCACACAGAAAAATACAGATACTTTGTACTCAACTAGATTTTTTTGCAAATACTTAATTCCATCACAATATGCTGTACATACACCCGCTTGCATCATTACTAATTGACCAGTAGATCCAAACGTATGGTGATAAGGAAGAAATGCCATGTTTATATCTCCAGGAAAAAGTGTTTCACAAGATGTTGTTTCATATGTGTTCATCATTAAATTATGATGAGAGAGCATTACCGCCTTTGATTGGGATGTAGTTCCAGAAGTGAAAAGAATTACTGCCATCGCATCTTTGTCGATTGGTTTGGTCGCAAATGTCTCAGTTTCGCTATTTGTATTATTTAGAAGCTCTGCCCCCTCTGATAGAAGTTTTCCTGTAGTAGTATATCCTTCGAGTTCATCCATACAGTAATATTGAGAAAGACTGGTTGTGCCTTTGTCTTTGATCGTATTGATCATATCTGCGCGCGCATCGTCAAAAAAAACGATATCAGCCTTGCTTCTAGCGAGGCATGATTCAAGTTCGTCGAGTTGGAGCTCTTTGTCGATAGGTACCGTTACATTTCCGTTAGAAAGTGCTGATGCATAAGCAAGGACCCAAGGGTATGAATTTTTCCCAACAATTGCTACTCTTTTATTTTCAAGACCGCGCTTAACTAGAGCAGTTCCCAATTTGCATATGTCCATCCAAGTTTGCGCATAGGAAATTTTGTCGTAAAAGACTTCCTTCTTATCCTTGATTTTGAGTATAAATGCATCTAAATCTGCATATTCACTCGCTACTCCTTTATAAAACTCTCTTAGATTTTCGTATCTCGTAAAGTTTCTGATAAATTTTAACTTATTCATTTTCACCTCTTTCTGTACTGATTACTTTATCAAGCTATATTTTTACATTTAATTTGTTAATTGCTCACTAATGGAATATGGCTGCTACGGATTTCTCAATGTTAATAATGATATCTAATTGTGGAGTAGCAAATCGCCTTTAGCATAGATCGCCGCTGTTCCTCCAATTTTTATAGAAACAGATTTATCGGTATCGATCTTGTGGGTTGAAATGTAACTCATTATTATCGATGGTCTATCCATAGCTTCACCTTGCAAAATTTTACACGCTGCATCGGAAGCGATAATATTATTTTTATATAAATAATACGTCAGTGCGCCGTTGGCGGTTCCGGTAGCCGCTTCTTCATCGATTCCAAATAACGGAGCGAAGTTCCTAGCATCGCAACATAATTTAGTCGCGACATTATCGGAGTTGAATGATATGTGGGAAGAACTAGAGGTATCATTACTGTTTGTATTAATCGCAAAAGCATGCACTCCTGTCACGGAATACTTTTCCGATAATTCGCTAAGCGCATTCATGTCGGGATTGATTTTGTTTAATTCTTCAATATTGTCTACAGGCAAGATTACATCAGGAAGACCGGTAGAAACAATTGTAGGCAGCAACTCGATAGGTTTCCCCGTAGGGTCTATGTAAAACTTAGGACGATATTCAATTCCCATTATATTATAAAGATCTGTCAATTCAGCTTTATTCTCAATAATATCGATGACTCTAGGGCTAGCCATATCCATCATTACATTTCCATCTTGCACAGTAACCTCGATAGTTTCCGACAGAGTGTGATTTATGCAAGTGGAGTTATTATCGATTATTCCTTCTTTTAGTAAAACATAGAAAGATGCAATGGTAGCATGTCCACAAAGTTCTACTTCAGCAGTTGGAGTAAAGTACCTGATATTAAATTCCTTTTCGCTTATTTGTTTAACAAAGGCAGTTTCGGAATATCTAAATTCAGCGGCTATCTTGATCATCAAATCATCGGAGGGAAATTCTCCGCTAAGATTTTTTTTAGTATTATTGGAAATGTCAGATTCCACAGAATTTTCGTTGTGAGAAAGCAATACTACTGCTGCAGGATTTCCCCCGAATATGCTATTTGCAAAAGCATGAACCACATAATATTTCATAATAAATCCTTTTCTATATGTATACTTATTGAGTATCGTCATAAATACGTCGATGGTATATTATTGTAGCTATTATTCTCGAATCTGACCGCTTCCATATATAATATATTTGGTAGTAGTTAGTTCTTTTAATCCCATTGGGCCACGAGCATGCAGTTTTTGCGTGCTTATGCCTATTTCTGCGCCGAATCCAAACTCTTCACCATCGGTGAATCGTGTCGATGCATTTACATATACAGCGGCAGAATCAACTTCATTCAAGAATTTTTGAGAGTTTGTATAGTTTTCAGTTATTATTGATTCCGAATGTTGTGTGGAATATTGGCGAATATGTTTGATTGCTTCATCAACATTAGAAATAACTTTTACAGCAATGATATAATCCTCATATTCTGTTGACCAATCTTCCTCTGTTGCTGATATTGCATATGGCACGAGACTGCGAACTGTATCGTCACCTCGTATTTCTACATTTTTATTCTTGAGTTCTTCACAAACTTGTGGAAGGAATTCATTGGCAATATTTTCATGGACAAGCAAAGTTTCACAAGCATTGCAAACGCCAGGTCTTTGTGCTTTTGCATTTACGACGATTTTGATAGCGTTATTTATAATTGCAGTCTCGTCTACAAAAACATGACAGTTCCCTACGCCAGTTTGAATTACCGGTACGGTGCTGTTTTTGATGACGCTTTGAATCAAATTAGCGCCTCCTCGAGGAATTAAAACATCGACATAATCATTTAGTTTCATTAATTCTGCGGCAGTTTCTTTAGATGTATCGCTTAATATTTGAACAATATTCTTATTAATTCCCAGTTTATTCAGTGTAGTGCGGAATACTTCGATGATTGATTGGTTTGTTCTTAAGGCTTCTTTTCCACCACGGAGAATTACAGAGTTGCCCGATTTGAGACAAAGACCAAAGGCATCTGAAGTGACATTAGGGCGAGCCTCGAATATAATTGCGATGACACCGATCGCAACTCGTTTTTGTCCAACGACTAATCCGTTGTGTAGTGGCTTCATATACGTTACTTCTCCAATAGGGTCAGGTAAAGAAGCGACTTTTCGAAGTCCCTCCGCCATTGCTTCAATTCTACTTTCTGTCAATGTAAGCCTGTCAATAAACGCACCACGGATTCCATTGGTTTTCGCATCATCGACATCTAGCTCGTTTGCTTTTAGAATGGCGTCTTTGTTGGAAATCAATGCAAGTGCAGCTTCTCCCAAAATATTGTTTTTTTCCAGTGCGGATAATCCGCCTATTACACTTGCGGCCTCCTTTGATTTTTGTCCTATAATATTCAAAGTTTCCAATTTCGCTCTCCTATATATTAAGTATATTTATTTGACGTCGTAATTTTTAGCCGAGAAAAATGTGCCTACATCTTTTCCGTCTAATAGATCGTATATTAGTGTGGTTTTTTCTCCATGTATTATTGCCATCGGTATATTCGATTCCGTACTGAGCATCGCAGCCTCGATCTTTGTTTTCATTCCGCCTACGCTAAATGTAGAGCCTTTGCTTCCTGCCATTGAGATAATTTCATCAGAAATATTTTGGACATATGAGATTCTATGGGCATCTGGATGCTCATGTGGATTTTTATTATACAAGCCATCAATATCAGTGAGTAATACGAGCAAATCAGCCTCGATTATTTCCGCAACGATTGCAGAAAGCCTATCGTTTTCAGAAATTGCGATTTCGTATGTTGATATCGTGTCGTTTGCATTGACTATAGGTATTATACCCATTTCAAGTAGTGTTTGCAAAGTATTTTTTGTGTTATCGTATCTTTCCGTTGTGCTTACTTCTTCTTTTGTAAGTAGTACTTGTGCTACGACTTGATTATATCGAGTAAAAAAGTTTTGATATATCTGCATTAGAATAGCTTGTCCTACTGCAGCAGCTGCTTGTTTTTCTTTCATTATAGTTGGTCGATAATCCATGCCTATATGCATAGCACCAACTCCAATAGCACCGCTTGTGACAAGAACTACTTCCTTTCCTGAATTGCGCAGATCGGATAAAATCCATGCAAGTTCTTCAACTCTTTTTAGGTTTAAGTTTCCATTAGGATATGTGAGTGTAGATGTTCCTACTTTGAAAACAATTCTGTTTGAATTTTTTAATTCACTTCTCATGATTCTCTCTTTCATTTTACATTTTAAGCTGCATGCTTATTGGATTATATCTATCATTTTGGGGAGATGTTTGACATCTCGTTTTTATTATCTATAAGAGCTTTATTGTAAAGCACTCCACCTAGCAATACCCACGAAACCAAATAAAACCAGATAAATAGTGCTATCATTCCGGCAAGAGACCCGTAAAGTACACTGTAATTTGCAAAGTTTGAGACGTAAGTCGAATATCCCAAAGTAACTATCAATATTCCTATTGATGCAAGGGTTGCCCCTGGGAAAATTGCCTTGAGAGGTATTTTTATACTCGGCAAAAAATAGTACATGAAAGTGATATTGAGTATGTAAAGTATGAGGCCGAATATCCATCTAATTAAATGCCATACTATGCTTGGAAGTATGTCGAGGTTGAACAAAGAGACAAGTAGATTGAATATTGGCTGTCCGTATACGACTATTGCAAGCGTCGCCATGAAGGTCGCCATTGTAAAAAGCATTGACAATATTGCCTTAACCCGATCTTTGAAATAATTTCCTTTGAACGATTTGTTTTCTGAGAAAGTGTAGTTTGAGACTTGAACCAGTGAAAAAAGGGCTCTAGAACCTGCCCACAAAGCAACGAACATAAAAAAAGAACTAGATGCGCCGCCACCTCCAGCAAATAATAATGTGTCAAGGAAGCCTCGCGTATCGCTATCAACAAGTGCGATTGAATCTCCTAGTATTTGTTGCAGATTGCTTTCAAAAAAGATGAGAAGAAACTGCGAAATAAGTAATATCGTAGGAACTAAGGATAATATAAAGAAAAAGGCAAGTTGTGGTGCGAATCCCTTATAGTATGGGTCGTCATATAATTTTTTTATACGGCTGAATATTTTTACAAGTTCCATAAACACAATGCCTCTAGAGGTAATAACTGTTAATCATATTATATATACATGCGGATTTTATGTCAAGTATACACAATAAAACTATAAAATTACAAGATAGAAAATTATATAGTAATGCCATTATATCAGAAAAAGCGTCTCTCATCTTTGTGCAGTTGATAAATAATCATAAATCGCGTGCTGTGAGCCTTTTGCGGTTGTATGAGTGTTCAAAATATGTCATAATAAGCAAATAAATAATGTATATAAGTAGAGGAAAATATGATAAATAAAATTCAGTTAAATTCAAATATTAGAGTAGTTACCGAGTATATTCCGCATGTCAAATCTGTAGCGGTAGGCTTGTTCTTTAAAGTGGGATCTGTTAGAGAAAATGAAATCAATTCGGGGATATCTCACTTTGTCGAACATATGATGTTTAAAGGCACGGCTAATAGAACCGCAAAGCAAATCGCCGAGGATATAGACAAAACAGGTGGGCAAATAAATGCTTTTACGAGCAAAGAAATGACTTGTTATTATATCAAAACACTATCGGAGAGTATAGAACCAAGCATGGACGTACTCTTCGACATGATGATGAATTCAAAATATGACGAAGAGGAACTCGATAGAGAGCGTCAAGTGATTTTCGAAGAGATGAAGATGATTGAGGATGACCCCGATGACTTGGCTCATGAGTTGATCGTTGAGGCAATTTTCAAAGACTCCGCTTTGGGTAAATCTATAATCGGAACGCCTGACTCATTAGCAAACATCGATCGCAAAAGAATGATCGACTATATCGCGAATGAGTACGTACGTGAAAACATAGTAATTTCTATTGCGGGTAATTTTGATGAAGAAAGGATCTTAGCATATATCGACGGAAAATTGGATGCCTTAAAAGAAAGCAAATCAGATCTTGAAGAAACATATGTAGAATATACCCCTGTTTATAAAACTGTTGTAAAGGATATAAGTCAATCTCATATTTGCATTTGTACTAAAGGCGTATCGACATTAAGCGATGAATATTACAACACAAAAATTTTAGCGTCAATTATGGGTGGAAGCATGAGTTCTAGGCTTTTTCAAACGATACGCGAACAGAGAGGGTTAGCTTATTCAATATATTCAAGCGCGAGTTCCTACACAACAGATGGATATATTAATATATATGCAGGCGTTGCACATGAAAAATTAGAAGAGACTATAGATGCAATAAAAGATCAATTAGAGTTGCTTCAAAAAGATGGAATTCAAGAAGAAGAACTATTCATGGTGAAACAACATATCAAAAGTGGATATATTTTCGGACTTGAAAATGTATCTTCCAGAATGTTTGCGATTGGAAAGAGCATGTTATTAGAAAACACGATATATCTTCCTGATGAAGAAATTGCAAAGATTGAAAAAGTGACATTACAAGATGTGATGGCGGTAAGAAACAAAATGACCGAAATGAGTAACTACAGTATAGTAGCAATCAGCGGCGAAGAATTTGATGTAAAGAGGGCATGGCAAAAGTAACGTATAGGATTTTTTGCACCTCACATACATAGACTTTTCGAAAATAGTACAGTAGTGCAATACTTGCAACCGCAGTGCTGCAACGTGCAAAATATGCTAATCTACAGGAAAAAAGATATGAAAGTAAAAATAATAACAAAGAGTGGAATTCTACCCGCATATGCAACCGAACAATCCTCGGGGGTGGATTTGCGTGCGTTCGTGCATGAACCAATATTATTAGAGCCGATGCAAAGGATTTTAGTCCCTACGGGAATATTCATTGAAATACCAAGTGGCTACGAAGGTCAAGTGCGGGCGAGAAGCGGACTTG
>CAYJGJ010000014.1:1793-18466 GCA_964370025.1 uncultured Oscillospiraceae bacterium | reverse complement strand
AAATGGAATAACTTTAATCAATGGAATAGGCACAATAGATTCTGATTATAGGGGAGAATTGCTTGTGCCGCTAGTTAACCTTGGAAGCGAGACGTTTGTTATTAATGACGGGGATAGAATAGCCCAGCTCATAATAATAAAATATGAAAAAGTAGAATTTGACATCGTCTCGGAGATGAGTGACTCAATAAGAGGTTCGCAAGGCTTCGGGCATACTGGAGTGTAGTTCTTTTCCAAATCAAAAAACAATTATAGCAAAGGTCGAAGAAGGATGAATGAAATAAGAAAAATATACGAATATTGGTCATCGGATGAGTATTTTGATGAAGAGTCTAGAAGAGAACTTATAAATATTAAAGATGATGAGGAGATCAATGACAGATTTTACAAAGAAATAAGTTTTGGAACTAGTGGGATGAGAGGGGTAATAGGTGCAGGGCCTAATCGTATAAACAAATATACTATTAGACGTGCTGCGTATGGCCTTGCACAGGAAATAGTGAATTGTGGTATTACTGCTTGCGAGAGAGGTGTTGCAATAGCATATGATTCTCGTCTCAAATCGGAAGAATTCGCGCTTGAAACTGCCCTTGTATTGGGAAAATTTGATATCAAGTCATTTTTATTCGAAGATGTGCGTTCTACACCTGAACTTAGTTTTGCAGTTAGATGTTATAATTGCATAGCAGGCGTGAACATCACGGCCTCACATAATCCTAAGGAATATAACGGATTCAAAGTCTACTGGGAAGATGGTGCGCAGATTTCAGTCGAATTTGCTACCAAAATACTAGGACATATGGCTAAATGTGAAGACTATAAGGTTGATACTATTACTGAAGAAGAGGGCAAATCTAAAGGATTGATACTTCCGCTAGGTGAGGATTGCGACAAGAATTATTTACAATGTCTAAAAGATTCAGCATATCTTAAGGACTTATGTAAGAATGAGGGGAAAGACCTCAGCATTTTATATACTCCGTTGCATGGAGTCGGCGCGTATATTATTGAACGATTATTCGAAGAAACAGGTTTTACTAACTTATTTACTGTACCTGAGCAAAGAAATCCCGATGCGCAATTTCCTACTGTAAAATATCCAAATCCAGAAGTTCCCGAGGCTTTCGAATTACCTCTCGAATATGCAAAGAAAAAACAGCCTGACATAGTAATTGCGACGGATCCAGATGCCGATAGATTAGGATTATACGCAAAGAACGAAGAAGGCTATTATGTGCGATTTAATGGAAACCAAATTGGAACTGTCTTGTTGCAATATCTTTGTGCTATCCGCAAAAAACTTGGAATACTACCGGAAAATGGTGTAATTATCAAGAGTTTACCGACGAGTGGAGTGATAGAGAAAATAGCAAAAAAATATAATCAAGAGCTTATTAATATTCCTGTAGGGTTTAAGTACATAGGCGAGCAAATGGAAATGATGGGACAAAGTGTGTCTGATAGATTTATATTTGGCATCGAAGAAAGTCATGGATATTTGGCAGGAACATATACGAGAGAAAAAGATGCTGTCGGAGCGGCTTTGTTATTAGCGGAGGCTTCCCTTTATTACAAAAAGTGTCACGGCAAAAATTTAGTACAGGTTTTAGATGATATTTATAGTGATGTCGGATATTTTATTGATCTTCAAACTTCCTTTTTCTTTGAGGGACAAGAAGGGGAAGCTAAGATGAACAGTATAATGCAAGAAATTTCTAGTAAGAGTTATGAGAATATTGCAGGAAATAAAGTAATTTGTATCGAAGATTATAATGCGAGAATTAGAAAATATAATGGCGAAAAAGCCGATGAGGAACTTGCTTTCGATTCTATCAATATGTTTAAGATTGTTTTCGAAAAAGGATTCATCGTTGTCCGACCTTCGGGTACAGAACCCAAAATTAAATTTTACTTTAGTTTAAGTACGTCGAGTCATAAGAGTACTATTATTCAAATCGAAGAACTGAAAAGAGACTTTTTTGAAAACCTCGATTCAATCAATAAAGATATTTGATATGTCGCAAAAATGTGCTAGAATAAGAAATAAGATGTTTTGAAGTGAAACTCATTTTCAAGGAGACGAGCTAGTGGTTATAAGAACGGATATAGAAGCGTATGAACTAGAGCACTTGAGCAAGTATGCGTGTAAATCCGCTGAATCTAAAGGAAGAAAATTTCCGGAAGGAAAATGCGAATTCCGCACGGAATTTCAAAGGGATAGAGATAGAATAGTACATTCAAAAGCCTTTAGACGATTGATGCATAAAACTCAAGTTTTTTTGGCACCTGAGGGAGACCATTATAGAACGAGATTGACACATACACTCGAAGTTTCACAAATAAGTAGAACCATCGCCAGGGCATTAAATTTGAATGAGGACTTGGTCGAAGCGATTGCCGCTGGGCACGACTTAGGACATACGCCATTCGGACATAATGGGGAGGAAGTTCTCAATGAAATTCACCCTGCGGGGTATAAACATAATGAACAGAGTTTACGAGTTGTAGATCTGATAGAACGTAGCGGTGATAGACGTGGGATGAATCTCACGGAGGAAGTGAGAGACGGGATCCTAAACCACACCGGAGCAGAGCTTCCCATGACATTGGAAGGACAAATTGTAAAACTAAGCGATAGAGTGGCATACATTAATCATGACATAGATGATGCAATTAGAAGCCGAGTCATAACGTTAAGCGATTTGCCGAAGTCATCACTTGAAATGTTTGGAACCTCTCACTCTCAGCGCGTTAATAGTATGATACAAAATATAATAAGTAATAGCGATGAAAAAGACGCAATAAAAATGACTCCCGAATATTGGAGTGAGATGAATTTTCTCAGAAGTTATATGTTTGCAAATGTATATAAAAGCGATAGAGTTAAACGAGAAGAAGAGCTTGCGAAAGTAGAGGTAATTGTAGTGTCGCTATACAAATATGCAAAAGAGAACATAGATAAAATGCCTTCCGAGATTAGAGAGATTGCGAAAACCGAAGGCCTTGAAACTGCTGCAAAAGATTACGTGGCAGGCATGACAGACAGATTTGCTTTGAATTTGTATAACAAGTTGTTTGTGCCACAAGCATGGAAGTAGTAAATGATAAATAGGTGCAGCTATGTGCCAACAGTTAAGAATATAGGAGAGACACATGAAGAGACTATTTACATCTGAATCTGTTACAGAAGGACATCCAGATAAAATTTGCGATCAAATATCCGATGCAATATTAGATGCAATAATGAAATGCGACCCCGATGGAAGAGTCGCTGCGGAAACAACGGTAACGACAGGATATGCAATGATAATGGGAGAAATAACCACCGATTGCTATATCGATATTCCGAAGATAGCCCGGGAAGTAATAAAAGGAATAGGATACGACAAGGGCGAATACGGCTTCGATGGAAATACATGTGCTATCTTAACCGCCATAGATGAGCAGTCTAAAGATATAGCAATGGGAGTAGACAAGGCACTTGAATATAAAGAAGGCACACTTCAAGATGACATTGAGGCAATCGGAGCGGGAGATCAGGGTATAATGTTTGGATTTGCCTGCAAAGAAACTCCGGAGTTGATGCCTATGCCAATCGCATGTGCGCACAAACTTGCACTGAGATTAGCACAGGTGCGTAAGGAAGGAATTATCAACTATTTGCGCCCTGATGGAAAAACTCAAGTTACAGTAGAATACGATGGGGACAAAGTAAAGAGAATCGATACCGTTTTGATTTCTACACAACACGACGATGACGTGTCGCAGGAAAAAATAAGAGAAGATTTGATAAATCATGTGATCAATTTCGTTCTTCCAAACGAATTGCTAGATGAAAATACAAAGTACTATGTGAATCCTACGGGAAGATTTGTAATAGGGGGGCCACACGGTGACTCGGGACTTACAGGAAGAAAGATAATCGTAGACACATACGGAGGATATTCAAGGCATGGCGGCGGAGCCTTTTCTGGAAAAGATCCAACAAAAGTTGACCGCTCTGCATCATATGCTGCTAGGTATGTCGCTAAAAATATCGTAGCAGCCGACATAGCAGATAAGTGTGAAATCGAACTTGCGTACGCAATAGGTGTAGCACAGCCGGTTTCTATTATGGTTGAAACTTTCGGAACAGGAAAAGTATCGGATGAAGAAATCGTTAACTTGATACAGAAACACTTTGATTTGAGACCTGCGGCGATCATAAGAGACTTAGAACTACGAAGACCCATATATCAGCAAACTGCAGCATATGGACACTTTGGAAGGACAGATATCGACTTGCCATGGGAAAAAACTGATAAAGTCGAGATTTTAAGAGCAGAAGCCAGAAAATAGTATAGGAAGGTTCATTGTGAGTAATAATAGAAGAGAAAAAAAAGGAATGATAGTTACAAAATTTGGTGGTTCGTCTGTTGCTGATGTTATTCAATTAGGTAAGATAAAGGATATAATTGAAATGAATCCTGCGAGGAAGTTTGTTGTAACCTCCGCCCCGGGCAAGAGATTTGACGGAGATAGCAAGGTGACAGATTTATTATACTTGTGCAAATCTCATATAGAGCATAATCTTCCTTATGAGCAGATTTTTCAAGTCGTAACAGATAGATTTACAGCGCTTAAGTTGAATCTTGGGCTCGAAATAGACTTGACGCAACATTATGAGAAAATCAAAAGAAAAATGAGAGAGGGTGCTACAATCGACTATTTGGCAAGTCGAGGAGAGTATCTCAGTGCAGTTATTCTTGCTGCATATTTAGGTTTCGATTTTGTTGATGCCCAAAACTTTATCAAGTTTGACGAGGGTGGAAGGTTACTGCTTGAGGAAACAGACGTAGCGCTCAAGGAAGAACTCAGCAAGCATGAAAATGCAGTTTTGCCCGGCTTTTATGGCAGTACACCTGATGGAAAAGTTAAAATATTTAGTAGGGGTGGTTCTGATGTGACAGGGTCATTAGTCTCTCGTGCTGTCGATGCCGATGTATATGAAAACTGGACAGATGTGTCAGGATTCTTAGTTGCGGCGCCTATGATAGTAAAAAACCCGAAGCAGATTGATTATATTTCATACAAGGAGCTTCGCGAACTATCGTATATGGGAGCAACCGTATTGCATGAAGACGCAATACATCCTGTAAAATTAGCAAATATTCCTATTAATATTCGTAATACTAATGAACCAGAGGGTGCCGGCACATGTATTACGGCAGACTACAATAAGGATGATAATAGAATTGTTACGGGAATTGCAGGGCAAAAAGACTTTATTGTAATAGCGATTCAAAAAAGCATGTTGACTTCTGAAAAAGGTTTTATAAGAAGACTTCTAGGCGTGCTAGAAGATTTTGAAATTACAATAGAGAGAATTCCAAGTGGTATCGATAATGTATCACTAGTAATCAATAAAGAAGATGTAAAAGATAGACTAGAAGAAGTACTAAATGAAATGCAACGAAGAGCCAATCCTGATAAAATGGAAGTATATGACCATATGGCACTTATAGCAGTGGTAGGAGAGGGGATGACAGGAGAAAAAGGAGTTGCATCTACTGTTTTTACAGCGTTAGCGAATGCGGACATCAACATTAGGCTGATAGATCAAGGATCAAGCGAAATAAACATAACCGTCGGTGTAGAAAATCAAGACTTTGAAAAAGCAATTCGTGCAATATATAATGCATTTTATTAGTGCGAAGAATTACATATTAATATAATTATAATAATAACATTACAAATAAATCCTTCTTGGTATCCATATCGCCATAGAAGGATTTAATTGTTTGGAGTGTTTTTAAATGACCGGACTAAAGGACGTCGGGTCATCAAACATCGAAATGGAGAAATATGTACACAGAAACGAATTTATATGAGGACTTACTTGAGATTAGCAAATCTTACTTTGTTAAATATTCATTACTAAAAGACGTTGTATTTGATAAACTTGACAAAGAACAGTTTACATACATCATAGATAAAAGTGACGAAGAGACAGATGAAATAATCGAAGCTATAGAAAAAGTACAGCATAAAATAAAAGAAAATGGGGGGAAGCTTGATGAAGATCCCGTCCAAGAAGCGATGCGTTTAAGAAAGGATGGAAAATTTGATGAAGCATATCGCAAAATAATACCATCGATAAAAGCAAACAAAAATGATGGAAAAACAAGTGCGAATTTTGCTTGGATTATGTATGATTATCTTAAATCCTCAGAGAATGATATCGAACAATACCAAAATAAACTAAAGATACTCAACCAGTATGTTTCGTTTGACTCGTTGCGTCAAAACGATGTAAATGCGACTCTTTTTTTGAATTCTCTTTTGTGGTCCATTATTCGAGTCACTAAGAAAAAAGAAGAGTATTCCAATATAGTTTTTTCACAAATTATGATGTTTTTAAATAATTCTCGAACATTTATGGAAAAAAGATACAATGTAAAAAAAGACCCGAATATGCTATCTCCTATAAGAACATTGATAGAAACCTTCTGCGATAATCTTGATAATGACAACTTTTTTTTGTTATTTGATGTGATTGGGGTTGAATGGTTTGATACTAATGATTATAAACCTCGTAGCTTTAATAATAAGAATGGCGAGGTGATCAAAATGCTATCTTTGGCAGAGACAGTATGGAATAGCTATGCTAAGAAGTTAATCGAATCCGAGATTGATTCTGATGTTACAGAAAGAATAAACTTTCTCCTGCCGAAATTGAAAAATGTGATTAATAAATTTCCTGAGTACGAATGGCTGCCATATTATCGAATAAAATTGTTAGCAAAAATCGATAGTAAAGAAGTCGCTTTGCTAGAAGCAACAGATTTTGCACGTCGCAACGGTAACTTCGCATGGATATGGGGAATAATATGTGATCTAGTTAAAGAAGAAGATGTGTTTAATAGCCTGTGTGCAGGGATGTTGTGTAATTCTAGAGCAGAAATGAAATCTGGATTACAAAAGAAAATACTTCCACATTTGATAGAAAAAGAAATGTACCCAGAAGCAAAGCATGTTTTAGATGAGTTGACAAAAACATATAAAATTAAAGGATGGGCGATTTCTCACGAGACCTCCACAATGAAATCCAATATTTGGTATACCGAAAATACAGCTTCAAATAATCTCGATGCTTTGCAGCCGTATGCAAGTGAAGCTCAGAAGCTCCTATATAAAACAATGCCATACATCGATGCATTGATTACGTTCATCAATGACAACAAGGGGATTATTAGTTTTATATATGAGTCGGGTAAGATTTCAAAGGAAGGATTTTTTTATGCTGACATGCTTGAAGAGAAAATAGAGTTGGAACTCTATTCTCCTGTGAAAATTCAAATGATTCCAGATAAAAAACATGAAAATCTCTTTAGAGTATACTCTATTGAAAAAGGAGATAAAGTAATTGAAGATAAATTCGTGAAAAATTTTAGTGGTATATTCACAAAGGTAAAAGACTTCGGATTTATCAATGGAGAAAGTGGAGAAATATATGTTAATTCTGCTTTAGTAGAAATGAATAAGTTACTTCCATTTTGTACGGTAACTGGGAAGGTAATTAAAAAATGGGATAAAACGAAAAGACGCATTGTTTCGCAAATTGTTTCGATAGACAAGGTCGTGGAGGCAACAACTGATGACGTAGAGAGAGTTTTTTGCGATGAGATAGAAATTACAGATAAAGGATTTGGATTTATCGAAAGTTGTTATGTTCCAGAAACGCTTATAAAGAGTAAGTGTATAAAGCGATATGATCGCGTCGAGGTAAAGGCAAAGAAAACATGGAATGCAAAAAAAGGTGAGTGGTCTTGGACCGCATTCGAAATATTAAGTGCGGGAAAAGAAGATTTGTCCGATGATTGGAATAATAATATTGATGAGGAAGGCAGTGATGTTAAGAAAATAGATTTTTCGGATATAGACTTTACGGAATTTGATGATCCTCTTTTTTTCGAAGAACTGGAATAAGATGAATAATAGTGAAAGTGAGGCGTACACAAGAAGATTACTGCGTCATGGCAGTTTAAAATTCCATTTTGTGCACGTCTCACGCATAAGTTAAATGATTTGTTATTTTACGGAATATGGCAGTAAGAACCAAAAAGTTGATCCTTTGCTGATTTTACTCTTTACACCATACTGAGCACGGTGTAGTGACAGTATCTGTTTTACGATTGAAAGTCCGAGTCCGGTACCTTCTGTAGGCCTTACGTGGTGTGTGCTGGATTTGTAATATTTTTCCCAGACATGTGGAAGTTCATCTGGAGCAATGCCAATTCCATGATCTACAACTTCTATTAAAGCTTTGTAGTATTGCTTCTTTACATTAATAATTATCACCTTATCTCGTCCACAATATTTTACTGCATTAGATAAAAGATTTGAAAGTACTTGTTCTATTTTCTGTTCATCTCCAAAAACTATTAGCTCTTTAGGTGCATTTAACTTGAAAGTATAGTTTTCTGATTCCTTTAGTACGTTGAAAGAAAGTAGTAATGAATTGATAGTTTTAACAATATCAAAATTGCTTTTTTCTAATTCGATTTTTCCCGATTGCATCAATGAAAGATTGAGCATATCGCTAACAAGTGAATTCAATCGAACTGTTTCATCGATTACTACTTGCAAATGTGAATCTCTTTTAACGGGATCATTTCCCGATATGTCTCTAATAAGCTCTGCATACGAGCGAATCATAGTCAGTGGTGTCTTCAAATCATGTGAGACATTTGCAATTAGATCCTTTTGATACATACTCGTCTTTTCTAATTCGGTCGAAACGGCATTTAATGTGTCGGCAAGATCTACGATTTCGGTAAATTCCCCCCCCTTAAAGTGAATATTATAATTTCCTTTTCCCATTTCCTCGGAAGTAGACGTAATGCCTTTTATAGGTTTGGAAATTTTATTTGCTAGGAATATTGAAAAGAATGCAGCAATGAAAATAGTGATAGCCGTAATATATAGAAGTTGGTTGTTGAGTATTTCTTTCGTTGAAGACACAGGCGCGAGCGGAGAAAACACGTACAATATGTTATCACTTGAAGTAGAGTTTTCTAGATAAGTTGCAATAGCGAGCGTGCGCGTATCCGGATCTTCGGTGAGAGTCATAGATATACTGTCGCTGTCACTGTCTTTTAGTTCTGTATATAGTTCAGATGAATCAATTCGTTGCAGATACAAGGGAGATCTGAGGGATTCAGACGATGAATAACTCATGGAGCCAGATGCATCTTCGATTTTTATATAAATATCATTGTTATTTAGTGCCCTGATTAACGCAACCTCAAATTCTCCCGTTCCAGAATTATACGATGAAACTAATTCTTCCGTTATTTCTCGTGCTTCATTCGCCTTCATGGTTTCATAATATGTTTCTAAGAAAAGAACTTGTAGCCCCCATATCATTATTACTAGTGAAAATGCAAATATAGTAAAATACGCCCATATTTTGATTCTTATACTGTTGAGATCAAACTTTTTTTTGGTATTCAAATTTATACCCCACTCCTCTAAGTGTCACTATGCATTCTCTATAGTCGCCCAAATTATTTCTAAGATTTTTGATGTGAGTATCTATCGTGCGGTCATCTCCAAAGAAATCATACCCCCAAATCTCTGATAGGAGTTTGTTTCTAGATAGTGCAATGTTTTGGTGTTGAATCAAATAGAAAAGCAATTCATATTCCTTAGGAGTAAGTTGAAGCCTTATCCCATCAACCGAAACTGTGCGCGATGGAATGTTTATTTCCAATCCATCGAAGGCCATAAGATCTTCTGATTCGGCTGCAGTTTGTGTTGCTCTCGAGATAACTGCATTAACCCTTGCTAGTAACTCTTTTGGACTAAATGGCTTGACTACGTAGTCGTCTATTCCAAGTTCAAAACCGAAGAGTTTGTCATATTCCTCGCCTCTAGCCGAGAGCATAATTATAGGGATGTTTTTAATTTTCTTGATTTCTTTGCAAGCTGTAAAGCCATCTAGGCGTGGCATCATTATATCCATGATAATAAGATCATAGTCGTTTAATTTGCAAAAGCCTATAGCCGTCATGCCGTCTTCGGCTTCTGTTACTTCATAACCACTAAATTCCGCGTATTCTCTGATTACTTCTCTAATTTTCTTTTCGTCGTCTACTACTAATATTTTGTACAAGATACTTATTGATACCGCTCATTCTTAGGGAATGGCAGTACACTCCTTTCTTAGATAAAGGAGATACACTATAAAAGTCGTTTTCTCCTTGCTAAATATTGTTATTCACATATGGAAATTTTAATAAAATTATGTGTTAAATAAATGAACATTGTATAAATATTATATGCCAAATACATGGTTATTATATCAATATAATAACCATGTCTTCTATTAGTATACATTGCTAATTTAGTGCAATAAATTCTCGCTTTCTGTTTATTTTTTCATTCATATTATAGCTAAAATCCCTAATTAAGTAAAGATTTATTAGATAATTATAGAGACAAAGCGCGAGATAAATAGTTCGAGAAAATAGAGTAAATGATGTTGATAGATTTGTAAAATTAATATATAATAACTTTGTTGATCATTAATTAAAGAGAAGAGGTCGAAAAATGGAGGGTAAAGCACATTTATATTGCGGAGATGGCAAAGGCAAAACTACTGCATCTATGGGATTAATTCTTCGAGCGCTAGGTAGAAATAGAAAAGTAGTGCTAGTGCAATTTTTGAAAGGTTTACCAACAGGTGAAATTAATATATTGTCTCAACAAAAAAACATCGAGATTCTACGAGCAGTGGAAGTGAAAAAATTTACATTCCAAATGACAGATGATGAAAAAAAATCTGTAAAGGAGTCGCATGATTTATTGTTAAAAGAGGCGTTAGCAATTCCTTGTGACTTGCTTGTATTAGATGAAAGCATTTCTACCTACAATTTAGAATTAGTAGATAGGGAATTGCTGAGAAGCGCCTTGAAACACCGAGAAGATGGAAAAGAAATCGTTTTGACAGGTAGGGATCCGGATGATTATTTTTTGCAAAACTGTGACTATGTTTCTGAAATAAAATGTATAAAGCATCCTTACGATACAGGATTGAATGCTAGAGAAGGGGTTGAGTACTAAAATGAAATATTTAGGTTGCCACTTGTCAGCAAGCAAAGGTTATGAAGCAATGGGTAAAGATGCATTAAAGATAGGTGCGAATACTTTTGCTTTTTTTACACGCAATCCACGGGGTGGAAGTGCAAAACCGATCGATATGGAAGACATAAATAAATTGAAAATTATTTTATCTGAGAACAATTTTGGTAAACTAGTGGCACATGCACCTTATACTTTGAATCCTTGCTCTGCAGATCAAAAAGTTAGAGATTTTGCGCATTTAGCATTTAGAGAAGATTTAGAGAGACTAGAGTATTTGCCAGATAATTATTATAATTTTCACCCGGGCAGTCACGTTGGGCAAGGTGTAGAGATTGGAATCAATCTTATTGCGGAACTGTTGAATGAAATTCTTACTGAAGAGCAAACTACGATTGTTTTATTAGAAACTATGGCTGGCAAAGGTAGTGAAGTCGGGAGAACTTTCGAGGAGATAAATGCGATTATTGATAAAGTAGAATTAAAGTCAAAATTGGGTGTGTGCCTTGATACTTGTCATATCAACGACTCTGGCTATGATGTGGTTGGAGATTTTGATGGTGTTTTGAGAGAATTCGATGAAGTTATTGGCCTAGAATATCTAAAGGCATTACATGTAAATGATAGCAAAAATCCTATGGGTGCAAGCAAAGATAGGCATGAGAAGATTGGGGAGGGGCATTTAGGGAAAAAAGCCTTGCTACAAGTGGTAAATCACCCAAAAATCGTAGGATTACCATGCATATTAGAAACACCACATGATGATTTGTCTGGATACGCTAAAGAAATACATATGTTGCAAAATGAGACAAGTTACTAAACTATAATCGTAGCAATTTAAATAATAACTAAAAAAATGCACAGTATGAGGCCATCATAAAAGATAGGCTGTAGCGCATAAATTACATAAGAAAATTACATAAAATAGGAGTGAATAGTATGAAGAAAATAAATAAAATAACTATGTGTGCGCTTTTTCTTGCACTTACTGTCGTCATGACTATGTTGTCGTTTCCTATCCCTTTTGGGTATATACATCTGGGAGACGGAGTTATATTGCTTGCAGGAGCAATGCTTGGTGCTAGATACGGAATGCTGATTGGGGCGGTTGGCGCAAGTATGGCGGATTTTTTCTTGGGATACCCACAATATATGATAGCAACTTTTATAATAAAAGGATGTATTGGAGGACTTTCCGGATTATCTAAGAATGGAAAAAGGGGGAATCCCTATTGTTTGCTACTTGGCGGTGTAATACTAGTTTTGGGATATTATATTACAGATGTAGTGCTGTATGGTAATTTTATCGCGCCGTTATCGGCTATGCCACTGAACATATTGCAGTATTCAGTTGGTTTCGCCATTTGTTCGGTTTCAAAACCTTTTGTATCAAGGCTTCCTAACAACTAGCCTTATATTATTTTATCCACATTATGAAAATAAGCGAAGTAGTTAACTGCTACTTCGCTTATTTAATGCATCCTCAGTTTGGCCTATCCCTTGTATAACCGCATATGATAGTTAGACTTTAAATGGGATGTATTGGATTTATAATCAATTTTTATTTCTAGTTATCGTAGTCTATATCTCGCTCTTTGATTGCCCCTGTTACTGCTTCTATTGTGTAATCGTATTCAGTGTTGCCAATTCTCCAATCTATTTCGTATTCCGCATGTCCATTATCATAATCTAGCTGGCTTTGGATATATGACGCATCGTTTTTACTCACTCCCGCATCTTGAAATGCTATATCTGTAGCAGATTCTTTTCCTATATAGTTGGAGTCTGCAACTCCGTTATTTCCGCTAGAGCTTCCTTGTGATTGGTTAAAATCATTATCAAATTCTATATCGCTCTCGTAGCTTATAATTTCACCATTATAAGCATTTATTTCATAGTCGTATTCGACCATATCATGCCAGAATTCAATTTCATATTCTGGAATAAAGTCATATTGATCAAGATGAATCGAGATGAAATCTAAGTCCGACTCCGCAATGCCAGCATGATCTAGCGCAATTGATTTAGCCGCAGATTCAGTAATGTAGTCTGCGCTTTCTGTGATGCCGGAAGTGTTAGTTGTTTCATCCCTATTATGGTTGTCGTCGTGCGAATTGTTTTCTTGTAATATATGCTCTGGTAAAATCGCTGATATCAGCGGTCTTGCAAATACTAACGCTCCTCCTGCTAGTATTCCTAGTACAAGTAAGCTGCAAAGTACTATTCCTATAATTTTGATTGTTCTCTTTGAATTCATAGTATGTTTCCTCCTATATTCTAATTTTTATATGTATAATCTAGTTGTGTTGCTTTTACAATATTATTATACATGTGAAAAATTAAAACTAGATTAGAGAATAAAATTTATTTTGAAAATTTTACGACAAATTCACTGCCTTGGTTTAGTTCGCTATATACTTCAATTTTCGCGTTATGGAATTGTGCTATTTGTGAGACCATCGAAAGACCTAATCCCATGTTTCCATCTTTAGTGGCTGTGCGAGAAGAATCTACTTGGTAGAACTTGCTCCAAATTTTTGGCAGATTCTCGGGGGATATTCCAATCCCATCATCTTTTACGGATAAGATAATGTTATGCGCGTTTTCTGACAATGACACTAGTACATTTCCATTTTCATTAGTAAATCGAAAGGCATTGCTAATCAGATTATTTAGTAAGCGGGTAATCATAACTTCATCAAAATCACCTGTGATAGAGGGGTGGATATCTGTATGAATTTTTATCTTAGATGGTGCAATAATTTTTTGTTCTTCGCAAATGTTATGTACAATATCACTTAAATTATGTGGTTTAAAAATTGCCTTTTCCATTCCTCTTTCAAGACGAATAATGTTTAGCAAATCAGAAATCAGCTTTGACATTTTTAAAGCTTGTCGTTGAACAGTTTCTAATGCTTCTTCTTTGTCCGCCGGAGTCGCGGTGGTATCGAGTGCGTATTCACATTGTGCTAGAATTACAGATGTAGGTGTTCTTAGCTCATGAGAAACGTCGGAAGTGAATTGTCTTTCGGATTCGTACGTTTTTTCTAAATTTGCAAAAGCCCATTGTAATCGCTCGAACATATTGTCGAAGGTGTCGGATAATTTTTGCATTTCGGCATCGCTTTTTGTAATGTTAATGCGCAGTGATAGATTCCCACTTTGAGTTATACTTTCTGCGGTTTGTATTATTCTGTCTATGGGTCGAAAGGTTTTTTTTGCAATAAAATAACAGCCAAGCGTCGCAATAATAATGAAAAGTGGAAGAGATGCTATGGCTAAAAAGAATATTATATTAGTAGCATTTTGCGCTTCATCAATCGATATAATTCCGCGAACCCAAACAGTGTCGTCGACAGCTTTGGATGATACTAACACATCGTAAATGTAAAGAGTCGTTTCGCCGAGAGTGTGTTCCTTCAGTTCCCCATTAGTAAACGGTATTTCATTAATTGATGAATTATATTGCCCCAAGTTTTCAGGAATATTGCCCGCTAAAAGTTCATAGTTCTCATCGTATAATAGGGTATAAATATTGTTTTTGTATAAATCGATATCTTCAAGGTCTAATTCTATGCGACCATTTTCAAAATCGATTTCCTTGGCATTATCGTTGACTACTTCTAATAGTGAATCTTCCGCATTCCTTTCAATAATGTTTTCGCTGAAAGCAAAGATAAAAAAGAATACGATGCAGGCCATCAAGGTGATAAGTAACGATGTCCATAATGTCAGTTTAGCTTTTGCCGAAATTCTACTCAAAATTAAAACCTCCTTAGCAATGGGGGAGAATTAATATTCTTCTCTAATGATATATCCTGCTCCGCGTACAGTGTGAATCAATTTTGTTTCGTAATCACTATCTATTTTTTTTCTAAGGTATCTAATATATACATCTACCACATTTGAAACACCTTCGTATCCATAGTCCCATATGTGATTTTCGATTTTTTCTCGTGAAAGAACTGTGCCGACATTATACATCATATATTTTAGAATTTCGTATTCCTTGGTAGATAAATTTATTATATCATTTCCCCGCGTCACGACGTGAGAGCTAACGTCTAATGATAAGTCCGCAACTGCTAATATATTGGTTGATATACCAGATTGAAGTCTAGTCATTACTCTGACTCGTGCCATGAGTTCTTCTAGGGAAAATGGCTTAACTAAGTAGTCGTTAGCCCCTAAATCAAGTCCTTTCACTCTATCGGATATAGCATCTCTTGCTGTCAAAAAAATTACAGGCGTATCTATGTTATGAGAACGAAGTTTATTTAAGACTGCAAAGCCATCAATTTTGGGCATCATAATGTCAAGAATAATAACGTCGTAGTCTGCGCTTGTAATGTAGTCAAGAGCATCTTCTCCGTCGAAGCAGGAATCAACTGCGTACCCCTCGGATGCAAGTTTTTTTGTAATGATTCTATTCATGTCTCTTTCGTCTTCAGCGAGCAGTATTCTCATATTGAGCTCCTATTCTGTTTTAAAAGATTATACCATTTTTTCATTAAAATTAGATTAAATCTGTAATAAAATTTTCTGAAAGTTCATTTATGTAAGATGAAAAAATAGTATATATTATAATAAACAGGAAATACTTTGATAACATAGGGCAAGGAGAGATATATGAAATTAATTAAGATTAGTTTTGAAGACGTGGAATATGCAATGCAAATAATAGAAATGGCAAAATTACATTTGAAAGAACAAGGGATTGACCAATGGCAAAATGGATATCCCGACTTGAAATGTATAAGAAAAGACGCACAAAATGGTAAAGGATATTTTGCAATAGATGATGAAGATGTATTAGGGTATCTATGTATCGATTTTGATGGAGAGCCAGCGTATGATAACTTAAAGGGGGAATGGGCATCTCAGGAAAAATATGTAGTGGTACATAGAATGGCGATAAACGATAGAAGCAGAGGAAAGAATATTAGTGATAAGATATTTGGGGCAGTAGAGGAACTTGCAAAACTAGAAGGAGTCAATTATTTTAGAGTCGATACCGATGAAGCTAACAAGAAGATGCAACACATTCTTAAAAAAAATGGATTTGAGTATAGAGGGATAATTTGGTTTGATAATAGTGAAAAAATAGCATATGACAAAAAGTTATCACTATAGAAATCTCCCTGCATTGCCAATGAAAAATGACGACGCAGGGAGATTTTTAGATTAATAGTTTTCTGTTCTAACTTCAAAGTAGCTTTGGGCATGATCGCAAACAGGACATTTGCCTGGCGCATTTTTGCCAACTACCAAGTGTCCGCAATTTCGACATTCCCACATGGTAATTTCTGATTTAGCGAAAACTGCTTTCATTTCTACGTTACTAAGTAGTTTGCGATATCTTTCTTCGTGAGCCTTTTCAATAAGGGCTACTCCGCGGAACTTCTCTGCAAGTTCTGGGAACCCTTCTTCATCCGCATCTTTTGCAAAAGTTGCATACATATCAGTCCATTCGTAATTTTCACCATCGGCTGCAGTGTTTAAGCAATCTGCGGTATCTCCAATGCCATGCAATTCTTTGTACCACATTT
>CAYJGJ010000014.1:0-1783 GCA_964370025.1 uncultured Oscillospiraceae bacterium | reverse complement strand
GTTATCTGCAGTATGTAAAAATAGCGCAGCAATTTGTTCATATCCTTCTTTTTTTGCAACACTTGCAAAATAAGTGTATTTATTTCTTGCACCGCTTTCTCCATCAAAAGCCGCAGCTAGGTTTTTCGCCGTTTTGGTTCCGTCGTACTTATTCTTTTTTTCATCTGTCATTTTTTCAAAAACAGATGCTGTCTTTTTGCATAGAGGACATACAAAGTCTTCAGGCAACTTTCCTTCATGTATATATCCGCAAACCGTACATTTCCATTTTTCCATAGTTCTCTCTCCTTTGATTTTCACTGCAAAATAAAATGACATATATGCCTATCACAATGCCCTTATTTTAGCTAAGAATTAAAACTATAATACCATATTTTTAATTAAAAAACTATATAATAATTTGGAGAATGGGATAGGTGTATTGTTAACTGTTTAGATGGATAGTTGCAGTATATAAGGATTAATGTGTTAAAAGAAGTAAAGTACGAGCATGTAATTGAGGCAATGTTTCGGATTTATGAACATATTAATAAAACTCACTTGTAAAGTCATTGGCATTAAGCGATGAACTTACAAATGTCTTTTTGAAATTAGAATTATCACATGTTGTGAAGAGCATTAAAATAAGGGGAGCAATTAATAAAATAATGTCATTATCTCCTGAAGAAAAAAAGATGCGTGATATTTATTTCCTCAGGCAATCATGGTGTTGCAGTTAGCAATGCAGGAACTATACTGGGTATTAAGAATACGAAAGTTATCGTTACTGCTGCTACACCAAAAGCAAAGACAGATCGAATTAGGCATTATGGAGCGGAAGTTATCGAGCACGGGAATGACTATGATGAAGCTCACGCTTTTGAACAAAAGTTAATAGACGATAGTGGAATGACCTTTGTTTGTGCATTTGACAAGGATTACATTGTATACGCAGGTTAGGGAGCTTGTGGATATGAAATTATAGAACAAAACCCGAATGTAGATGTAATATTAGTTTCTGTTGGAGGAGGCCTTGTTGCTGGTATAAGTGTTGGGCAAGAGGTTTAAAAAAAGTGTCAAAATAATTGGTGTTCAATGCGAAGCATCTACTGCCATGCTGGCATCAATCCGAGATAATTAACATTGCTACTTGTATCCAAGCTCTCCTACAATTTGTGAAGCTTTAGCTGGAGGCATTGGAGGACTTGCTTATCAGATGAGAGAGGCAGATAATGATGACATTCTCTTAGTAAGCGAGGAAAGTGTTAGAAAAGCGATTCGCATATTACATTAAATGAATAGATATCAGCAGGATTGTACATATATCATAATTTTGAATCAATGTCAAGTACCAATTTTATCATTAAAAGCGCCATTTTTCGTACTAGCGCAGATGAGGTATTTCATTTATAATTTATATAGAATATTGAATTGCGCAGATAATAATTTTCTAGTAGTTAAACTGTAGCAATTAAATATGTGAAAAAGGATAAATTATGTTGATAAGTAAGAAAGGAGAAAGATCATGATAAACATGATAAGAAACACTACATCTAAAAAACTGATAGCGGTATCATTAATAATCTTTTTATTAATAGGAAATATTGCACCTGTTTCTGCAACAAGCACAGACGTAACGCCTACAGAAGCAGCTATCAATTATCAAGCTAAAGATAGTGATGGAAGTGTAATTAGTAGCGCCGATTTCGCTACAAGTACAGCGACTTATATCGCAGGAACGGAGAGTACTGTCAATTTAAAAGCTCCATCAGTGGATGGCTATGAATTTGACGAGTGGACTACC
>CAYJGJ010000013.1:0-35000 GCA_964370025.1 uncultured Oscillospiraceae bacterium | reverse complement strand
AAAATTTTTTTAAATTTTATCAAATAAATTTTCATAGATGCCTTTTGGGAAGGTGTATTATGACATTTTACGATTGATTTTTCAACATTCTGGCCGAGTGGAGTTTCTTTTGTCATTTGTAAAAAAAAAATCAATATCACCAAATGCGCCCTCTTTATTTCGAGATGGAGATAAAATATTACAGTAGTAGGGGGAATTCCGTAGCTTATATGTAGTAATAAAATACAATATAATGAAATGTAACTCAAAAAGATATATAGAAAAATTGAAAAAATGACGAAGTAGGAAAGAATTCTATTGACATTCCATATGAATAAATGTATTATTTATAGGAAATATTTATGTTTTACAACAGAGCGGTGAACAACGGCTCTGATTTTGAATTGTATGGAGGTTATAAAAGTGAGAGTAAAAGCTGTATTGGCATGTAATGAGTGCAAACAAAGAAATTACAATACGATGAAAAATAAAAAGAACAATCCAGATCGTATAGAGCTAAAGAAATATTGCAAATTCTGCAAAAAAGAGACTGCACACAAAGAAACAAAATAGTATGTAGTATATAGAAAGGAAATTTGTACTCATGTCAAAAAGAGAGCAAATAAAACGTAATGCTGTTGCCTCTGCCAAGAAGCAAGGCGGTGTAAAGGGGTATTTCAAAGGTATAAAAAGCGAATTAAGCAAAGTGGTTTGGCCTACAAGAAAAGAACTATACAAGTTTACTGCTGTAGTGTTATTTACTTGTTCTATATTTGCCTTAGCATTTTGGGTGATCGATTCCACTGTTCTTTTTGGGTTACAAGCACTACTTGGCGATGTAGCGCAATAAAATAGTAGTTATAAAGGAATATATATGTCAGAAGAACAAATGATTAATGATACTGAAAAAGATGAAATATCGACAGAAGAAAAATCAACCTCAAATGAATCGTCACAAGTAGAGCAAAAAGTTCTAAGTGCAGAAACGGATGATAGTGATGCTCGTTGGTATGTAATACATACTTATTCAGGTCATGAAGAAAAAGTAAAGAAGAATATACAAAAACTTGTCGAAAGTAGTGGCATGCAGGACCTAATTACTGAAATAACTGTTCCTATGGAAAAGGTGTTGGAAGTAAAAAATGGTCAACGTCGCATCAAAGACCGAAAATTATATCCGGGATACGTAATAATTAAGATGATTATCACGGATGATTCATGGTACTTGGTTAGAAATACTCAAGGAGTTACTGGTTTCGTAGGTCATGGAGCAACACCTGTTCCTTTAACTGTAGAAGAAGTTTGCAGAATGGGAATCGAAAAAGTTGCAATCGAACTCAATGTTAATTTGGGGGACAGTGTGAGAGTAATTGGTGGTCCGTTTGAAGGATTTTCGGGAGTCGTTGAGGAAATAAACGCAATAAAGCAAGTAGTAAAAGTTAGAATTTCTACTTTCCGAAGAGATACTCCTGTAGAACTAGAATTTGGACAAGTAGACAGAATCTAATTAAGAATCTGCAACGTCCATGTCAATAAAGATATGTGACGATTATATATGTAGAAATATTATTAAGAAAGGAGAAAGATATGGCAAAGAGAATAGACGGGTATATCAAGTTGCAAATCCCTGCAGGGAAAGCAAATCCAGCACCACCAGTAGGTCCTGCTTTAGGTCAAAAAGGTGTAAACATCATGGATTTTTGCAAACAATTCAATGCAAAAACTCAAGATCAAGAAGGAATGATTATTCCTGTAGTCATTACAGTGTATGCGGACAAATCGTTTACTTACATCTGCAAAACCCCGCCTGCGGCTGTTTTACTGAAGAAAGCTGCTGGTTTGGATAAAGCATCAGGAGAACCTAACAAAACTAAAGTTGCTACAATTACTTATGCACAAGCTAAAGAGATTGCAAAGACTAAAATGGTTGACTTAAATGCGGCTAACGAAGACAATGCAACGCAAATGGTTATAGGAACAGCAAAAAGCATGGGCATAATTGTAGAAGAACAATAATCAGTGGGAGATTAACAATCGCTAATACCACAAGGAGGAAAATTAAATGCCAAAAAGAGGTAAATCATATGTTGAAAAGGCATCAAAAGTTGATAAAAATCAATTATATGATGTTTCAACAGCGATGGAATTAGTAGTAGACACAGCAAAAGCAAAATTTGATGAAACGGTAGAAGTGCATTTGAGACTTGGCGTCGATGGAAGACATGCGGACCAACAAGTTAGAGGTGCGATCGTTTTACCAAACGGGACAGGAAAAACTAATAGAGTATTAGTTTTTGCAAAAGGACCAAAGGCAGCAGAAGCTGAAGCGGCTGGTGCCGACTATGTAGGAGCTGATGAGTTGGCTCAAAAAATTCAAACAGAAAACTGGTTTGAATTCGATGTCGTAGTAGCTACTCCTGATATGATGGGAGTCGTAGGTAGATTAGGTAAAGTACTAGGACCAAAAGGATTGATGCCAAATCCAAAATCAGGCACAGTTACGATGGACGTAGCAAAGGCTATCGAGGAAATCAATTCTGGTAAAGTAGAATATCGTCTAGATAAGACTAATATCATCCATACTCCTATAGGAAAAGCATCTTTTGGAAAAGAAAAGTTGCAAGAGAACTTCACTACGTTGATCGAAGCAGTAATTAAGGCAAAACCGTCTGCTGCAAAAGGTCAATACTTAAAGAGTGTAACAGTTGCATCTACTATGGGACCTGGAATAAAAGTTAATCCTGCTATACTTGGATAACATCGAACAAATTAAAATTGAATAAGAATTTTAACCTAAGACAGCGAGGGCGCAAGCTTAATAAATAACCTCGCCGAGGTACAATATAGAAAATATATTTACCTTGCAATTTTATTGACAGGGTATTTTTATTGAGTACCGAATAATCTTCAAGAAAGGAGAATCGTAAATGTCAGTTGAAGCAAAAAAACAAAAACAGTTAATAATTGACGAGATAAAAGGCAAATTAGAAACCGCTAAAGCTGCTGTACTAGTTGACTACATCGGAATTTCTGTTACAGAAGCTGATGCTATGAGAAAAAAGCTACGTGAAGCAGGGATTGATTATACAATTTACAAAAATACATTCATCAGAAGAGCGATAGAAGGAACTGCATTCGAAGCACTCGAGCCTGAATTGCATGGTCCTACTGCACTTGTTATAAGTGATGAAGATCCAGCTGCACCAGCTAGAGCAATGAGCGAAATAATTAAATCTATCAAAAAAATGGAATTTAAAGCAGGTATGGTAGAAGGGTCATTTTTTGATAAAGATGGCATAGAAGAAATTGCTAGTATACCTTCAAGGGATGTTCTTATCGCTAAATTTATGGGTAGTGTACAATCGCCTGTATCTAAAATGGTTAGAACATTACAAGCTGTTGCTGATGCAAAAGAATAAATTAATCTATTTAATAATTAATCAGAGAACTATTTTGCTCGCAGTATACATAGTGTTTGCAAGCAGTAAATACCAATAAAGGTGTAGTTAAGTTCTCAAAGTAAGAAAGGAATAAACAAATGAGTAAAGATCAAATTATAGAAGCTATAAAGGGCATGACAGTTTTAGAATTAAATGAACTAGTTAAGGCTTGTGAAGAAGAATTCGGCGTATCTGCTGCAGCACCTGTTGCTGTTGCTGGAGCTGGAGTTGCTGCCGATGCTGGTGAAGAGCAAACAGAATTCGATGTAGTACTTGAATCTGCTGGTGCAGAAAAAATCAAAGTAATCAAAGTAGTTAGAGAAATTACTGGACTTGGGCTAAAAGAAGCTAAAGAAGTAGTAGACAACGCACCTTCTAAAATTAAAGAAGGCGTTGAAAAAGCTGAAGCTGATGCAGTTAAGGCTAAATTAGAAGAAGTAGGCGCTGTAGTAGGACTAAAATAGTAGATAAGCTTCAAAAGTGAAAATATTGTTTGTGCTTTCAAACGTATAGAAGTGTACAAAAAGGAGACTCAAATAATGAAAAAGGCGACAGATAAAAATGGAAGTAATTTGCCTCAAATCAATATTATTGATTATGCTAGGAAAAATATGGACACTTTTATTTTGTCGCCTTTTAACGAAGTAGATGGATTCATATTTGCTAATCTAAGCTCTCTTATTATCGATAAAGTTATTGGAGATGAATTTAGATGCAGCAAGTGGATCTCTTTGCCGCATATTAATCGTGCTGAAGATTATGAATATATGACTGGTACGACGTTAAATTCCAGTGAACTTACAGAGTTGATTGCGGTTTTAAGTGCTAGCCCTAGATATAGGGATGTTTTAGTAAATTATTTTGTCAGAAAGTTTGATGAAAAACAGGAAGAGCAATTTTGTTCCGTAGCATTTAAACTTCCTTCGGAGGAAGTAGTGGTTTCATATTCAGGAACAGATATCACTTTAATTGGATGGAAAGAAAACTTTAATATGCTATTTCTTTCTCCTGTGCCAGGTCAAATATCTGCCGTTGAATATTTAAGCAATGTTGCAAAAAAAACTAAAGGAGACATCATTGTAGTCGGTTATTCTAAAGGTGGGAATTTGGCGACATATGCTGCGTCATATGCTGCAAATAAGGTGCAAAAAAGAATAAAGAAGGTATACAACTACGATGGGCCTGGTTTAAAAAAAGACATGATTAATGAGGGCTACCATAATATTCGAGAGAAAATTGTAAAATTTATACCATCTGGTTCTGCGGTTGGTGCAATTTTTGAAGAAGAGAAAAAGCTAAATATCATCAAAAGTAAGGAAATTGGATTTTTCCAACACGTCTCATTTTCGTGGGTTGTAGTGGGTAATAAATTTGAAAGAGAGAATGCGATTTCTCCACAGGTGTTAGCCGTTGATGAAGCCATAACTAGATGGATGAGTGAACTTGACTTTGACCAGCGAAAATCGTGTATTGACACTCTTTTTGATATCCTTGTATCGACGGGAGCAACAACCATTAACGACTTGATGAAAATGCCAGCAAGAGAATTTTTAAAGACTATGATAAGTATGCGTGCGGTAGATGAAAAAACTACCATAGTTATAAAAGATATGATTAGGAAGATAATAAAGGAAACAGTAATGCCAACGACCAAATAGTAATCGTTGCGTAGTTATACATATAAATATATAACTAATATAAATAATTCTACATTTGTTTTGTAATATGCTCTTGCGAATTATTTATCATCATAGTTGCCGTATGCTGTTACTTAAAAAATGTAGCAGATTTTTATTAACGGGGCTAAAGAAAAACACAAAAAAACGATATTACAATATTAATTAAAAGAAATAAGGTGCCATAATGAAAAAGAAAGAAACGTACTACATCACAACTCCCATTTACTATCCTAGTTCCGATTTGCATATTGGACATACATATTGCACTGTGATGGCGGATGCAATGGCACGATTTAAAAGAACACTAGGTTATGATGTCCGCTTTTTGACAGGTACGGACGAGCATGGTCAAAAGCTGCAACAAGCAGCAGAAAAAAAGGGGGTGTCACCGCAAGAACATGTCGATGGTATTGTGGATGGAATAAAAAAACTGTGGGAAACTATGGAAATTTCCTATGATGATTTTATTAGAACTACAGAACCAAGACACAAAGAAAGAGTACAAGCCCTTTTCATGAAACTCTATGAAAAGGGAGATATATATAAAGGAGAGTACGAAGGGATGTACTGTACTCCTTGTGAGTCTTTTTGGACTCAAAGCCAATTAAACGAGGGGTTATGCCCAGATTGCGGAAGACCAGTAATAGAAGCAAAAGAAGATGCATATTTTTTCAGATTGTCAAAGTATGAAGATAAACTAATAGATTTGTTCGAAAACAATCGCGAATTCTTACAACCTGATTCAAGAAGAAATGAGATGCTTTCGTTTGTTAAACAAGGATTGGACGATCTTTGCGTGTCACGTTCTACCTTCGATTGGGGAATACCTGTTCCTATCGATGAAAAGCATGTTATTTATGTATGGCTTGATGCACTTTCGAATTACATCACTGCACTTGGGTATCCACAAGATAGTGAACTTTATGAGCACTATTGGCCAGCAAATGTTCACCTTGTGGGCAAAGAAATAATCAGATTTCATTCGGTCATATGGCCTGCTATGTTAATGTCACTTGATATTCCCTTGCCTAAACAAGTGTTAGGGCACGGATGGCTGTTGCTTGAGGGGGCCAAAATGTCTAAGTCAAAAGGCAATGTAATCAATCCTGTCATAATTATAGCGAGGTATGGTATAGATGCTCTGAAATATTTCTTGCTTAGAGAATATACATTTGGACAAGATGGAATGTTTACTAACGAAATTATGTTGAAGCGAATGAACTATGATTTGGCTAATGACCTTGGGAATTTACTTTCTCGTACTGTTTCTATGATAGAAAAATATAATTCTTCTGTTGTTCCTAATTCGACTACAGAGGACGATATTGATAAGGAATTGAAGGGAATTGCCATTACTGTTGCTTCTAAAGTAGAGACAAATATGGATAACTTTGCTTTCCATCAAGCGCTTGAGGAAGTTTGGACGTTAGTTAGAAGAGCAAATAAATATATAGATGAAAAAGCTCCGTGGGAATTAGCAAAACACGAAAATAAAAAAGATGAACTAGATACGGTGCTTCACAACTTAGCGGAATCCATGAGAATAGTATCAATTTTGATATATCCATTTATGCACAAAACATCGGCAGAAATAAGGAAACAAATGGGATTATGGTATGCGGATGTTCAATGGGAAGATGCAAAAGTTTTTGAGATGATGTGCGAAGAAAATGTCAAGAAGGGAAATCCAATTTTTCCAAGAATTGACATCGAAAAGGAATTGGAAGAACTAGAAGCAATCAATACGGAATATAATTCTAAAGCAAATGGGGATTCGCAAGAGAATATTCCTTTGGAATTGAAAGACGAAATAGAATACGAGGACTTTGATAAGATAGACTTTAGGGTTGGGCTGATAGTTTCTGCGGAAAAACATCCAAATGCCGACAAACTCATGGTCTTCAAAGTTAAGATGGGCACCGAAATTAGACAGATAATATCGGGTGTTGGAAATGACTATACTACTGAAGAGATGATGGGTAAACAAGTTGTTGTAGTTGCAAATCTGAAGCCACGTAAACTGAGAGGATTAGAATCAAAAGGGATGTTGCTCTTTGGTGAAAATGGCGAAAGATGGGACATCGTAACCACAGATGCTCCGGATGGTAATAAAGTTCAATAATATAAAAAAGTTATAAGTAGAATTTGAGAAGAGGACATAGACTATGCTGTTTGATTCCCACGCACATATTAATAATGATGGATTTAAAACGCAAGATCGTGCAAGAATAATAAACGAGATTGAAGTATCGAATGTATCTCACGTAATGGATGTAGGATTTGATATTACTAGCTCTCAACTGGCAATCAAGCATGCTTCGATATACGACTGGTGTTATGCAGCAGTTGGAATACATCCTTCTTGTACCAAAACATTTACGCAAGCGCAGTTTGAGATTCTGAAGGGATTACTTTCGCAAAAGAAAGTAAAAGCTTTAGGCGAAATAGGATTAGACTATCATTACGATAACACCGATAAGAAGAAGCAGCAGTTTTGGTTCCGTGAGCAAATCAGGTTGGCAAATGAACTAAAAATGCCTATTGTAATACATGAAAGAGATTGTCATGATGATTTATATAGGATTCTTAAGGAAGAAGGTGCTTTTTCTAAGGAAAGAGCCGGTTTTTTTCCTCCCCGAGAAGATGAAAATGGCAATGAAGAACGCGATGTAAGAATACTATTTCACTGTTTTTCGGGGAGCACTGAAGTCGCTAGAGAATATATCAAAGAAGGTTCTACACTTTCTATCGCAGGGCCTGTTACATATAAAAATAATGTAAAAACAGTGAGAGTTGTAAAAGATATTCCACTTGAGTACTTGCTAATAGAAACCGACATGCCTTATCTTACGCCGGTTCCTTTTAGAGGTAAGCAAAACAACTGTCCTAATGTCGAGTATGTCGCAAGAAAAATCGCCGAAATAAAAAATATAGAGTATGAAAAGGTCGCAAAGAAAACTAGCGAAAATGCTAAGCGTTTTTTTGATATTGATTAAAAAATAGGTAAAATTGATAATGTCTCCTTATGATTTGCATAAAGAAGTAATAAAAGTAATTAACAAATCTTCAATGATAACAAAAGGCGAACATATCGTGGTTGGGCTTTCTGGAGGCCCCGATTCATTATGTTTGTTTTTTTTGCTATATAATATTTCTAAAGAATATGATCTAAAATTGTATCCTGTCCATATTAATCATAAGTTTAGACCCAAGGATGCTGAAAAAGATGAAGCATTCGTAGTAAACTTTTGTAAAGAGAAAGGATACGAATGTAGTGTCTTTACATATGATTGCAATAAAATAGCTAAGGAAAAGAAGATTACGAGCGAGGAGGCTGGTAGACTCGTAAGATATGAAGCGTTTGCTAAAGTAGCAGATAGAATATTTGAATCGGGAGTTAAGCGGAATAGAATTTCAGTCGCAGTTGGGCAAAATAGCGATGATTTAAGTGAGACGGTTCTATTTAGAATTCTCCGGGGTGTAGGAACTGATGGGTTAAAGTCAATTGCGCCTGTAAGATATGATGAATATGGCAATAAAATAATTAGACCATTGCTTGATGTTTCAAGGGTTCACATCGAAGAATATTGTAAAGAGAATTCCCTCATTCCATGTATAGATAAGACGAACTATGAACCCATATACTCTCGTAATAAGATAAGACTAGAATTATTGCCACTTCTAGAAAAGGACTATAATTCAAATATAAAGTCAGCACTTGTTAGGCTTTCAAAGACGGCAACAATAGACAGCGATTATTTCCATGAGCAGACGAAAATAGCTTACGATGCTGCTGCAAAAATTGAAAACAATATGGCAATTTTGCGTTGTGACATATTACAGAATTACCATAAGGCTATAGTAATAAGGGTTATAATTAAAGCACTTGGCAATCTGGGATTGAATGATGACTTGTCATTTAATATTCTTGAATCTTGTTATAATATGATTCAATCAGGCGCTGGAACTAAAAAGATAAGTCTTCCACATGGCTTTATTTTTAAGAAAATCTATTCGGAGATCAAAATATATAAAGATGCAGTTATGAAAGACATAGATCCGAATGAAGCGATAACAAGTAAATATACTGACTCGAAAGATTCACCAGGGGATGCCTACGATTTGAAGTTGCAAGTTATTAATGTATCAGAATACAGAAATATCGAAACCCGCGCAGAAAAAAAATCAAATTTTCATCGTGTAGCTTTAGATTATGACAAGATAATTAGTGAATATCCTAAATGCCTTAAGTTGCTAAGAATAAGGCATAGATGCCAAGGCGATTTTTTATTCATCGCATCTGACAAAAGGAAGAAGATTCAAGATTTATTTGTAGATAAAAAAGTCCCAAAAGATCAACGCGATGCCATTCCATTATTAGCTTTAAGAAATACTGTATTAGCAGTTTTTTTTGATGCTAAAAACCACAGGATATCAGAAAAATTCACAATAGATTCACATACGAAAAGAGTCCTAATTGTTGAATTTGCTATCCGCTTGTGATATAATAATCAATACGTTTAATGGCGAGAAACGCGTAGAGTATAGCGATTTGAAAAGAAAAAATTGATGCATAAAAAATATTAGTTATTGGTATGAAAGGAAAGAACGTGAAAAAGACAAAGATTATAATAAGGTACGTGCTATTGTTTCTATTTATTGTTCTAATTGGATACTTGTTTAGGCCTGTAGCCGATTACGAAATAATTGAATTCTCAGAAATGACAAATTTGATTCGTAATGAAGAAGTAAAGGAACTTAATATAACATATACTGAGCTTACAGCGAAGCTAGACGATGGAAATACTGTCGTTGCATATGCACCGAGTCAGTATGAAATTGCGATTCTAGATGAAAAATATCTTTTTACACAAATAGAGGAAGGTAAGTTGGACTTATCTACTGATGAACCAAGTAGTGGAATTAGCCTTATTAGTTTGCTGCCTACATTGATGATGATGGCCGCACTAGGTTTCTTACTATACATCATGATGAAGCAAGGCGGTAACGGAAAAGCGTTTTCTTTCGGTAAAAACAGGGCTAAAATGGTAAAAGATGGAGGAGATAAGAAACTTTCTTTTAAAGATGTAGCTGGATTAGAAGAAGAAAAAGCTGAGCTTGAAGAAATTGTAGACTTCTTGAAAGATCCGAGGAAATATAATGATTTAGGTGCTAGAATTCCTAAAGGAGTGTTGCTAGTAGGGCCTCCAGGAACAGGTAAGACTTATATTTCTAGGGCTACTGCGGGAGAAGCTAAAGTTCCATTTTTTACAATTAGTGGATCCGACTTTGTTGAAATGTTCGTAGGTGTAGGAGCATCTCGTGTTCGTGACTTGTTCACTGAGGCAAAAAAGAATTCCCCATGTATAGTCTTCATCGATGAAATAGATGCTGTTGGGCGAAAAAGAGGAGCAGGTCTTGGCGGTGGAAACGATGAAAGAGAGCAAACCTTGAATCAACTTCTCGTTGAAATGGATGGATTTGAAGACAATGTTGGAATAATTATTTTAGCTGCTACCAATAGACCAGATGTATTAGACCCGGCACTTTTACGTCCAGGCAGATTCGATAGGCAAGTTGTAATAGGAGTACCGGATAGAGTTGGTAGGGAAGCAATATTCAAAGTTCATTCTGCTAATAAGCCACTTTCAGAAGAAGTGTCTCTTCAAGTTTTAGCAAAAAGAACTCCTGGTTTTACCCCCGCCGACATCGAAAACTTGCTAAATGAGGCTGCACTTATAACAGCAAGACGCAACGGCAGAAAAATCAGAATGAATGAAATAGAAGAGGCTACTACTAAAGTAATGGCTGGAACTGCTAAGAAGAGCAAAGTTGTAAGCGAAAAAGAACGTAAACTAGTAGCATATCATGAGGCTGGACATGCTATAGTCATGAGAGCAATTCCAGATTCCGACCCTGTACACCAAGTTACAATCGTGCCAAGAGGTGGTGCAGGTGGCTTTACTATGTATTTGCCGAAAGAAGACATCAACTTTGAAACTAAGAATAGAATGAAGCATACATTGTCTAGACTGCTTGGTGGTAGAGCTGCGGAGCAAATAATATTGGATGATATAAGTACCGGCGCAAGCAACGATATCATGAGAGTCACTGACATTGCTAGAGACATGGTTACAAAATATGGATTTAGTTCTAAGCTAGGTTTAGTTAATTATAGTTCCTCCGAAGAAGTGTTTATAGGTAAAGATTTTTCTTCAAAACAAGCATATTCTGAATCAATCGCATCTCAAATCGATGATGAAGTTAAGGCTTTGGTCGATGATGCCTATAATAAATCACTCAGCATACTTAATGAGAATTTAGATAAGCTGGAAGCGGTCGCTCAAGCTTTGTTGCTAGTTGAGACTATAGACGGAACACAATTCGAAAAATTATACAACGGTGAGATTACTCCCGAGGAATTGGAATCAGAAGTCCTTGAGCATGAAGAAGAAATCAAAGTTAGAAATGAAAAAGAAGAAAAAGAATTTCTACGCAAGAGAAAAGAGGAAGAAGAACTAGCTAAGTATGATGGCGATTATATGAATGAAGACTCTAAACCTGAAAATGCGGAGGAAACAGCAAAGACAGAGGCGGATGACATTATTAATGAAGTTGAGGGCGAGGACAAGTAATATGTTATTGGCAATAGATGTCGGAAATAGTAATATTGTCGTCGGAGTATACTCTGACGACAACCTTATAGCTAATTGGCGACTACAAACAGATAATAACAAGAGTGCCGATGAATATGGGATGATCTTGAAGCAACTGTTTCAACATGAAAATTTAGAATTAGAAGACATAACTGGAGCAATAATAGCAACAGTTGTCCCATCTGTATTGTTTACCGTGCAGCATTTATGCATGAAATATTTTAATCAGAAGGCGTTAGTAGTAGGTCAGGGATTAAAGACAGGTCTGCACATTAAGTATGATAATCCTAAACAAGTTGGCGCTGATAGGATAGTTAATGCTGTGTCTGCATATTCAAAATATGGAGGCCCATTAATTATTATTGATTTTGGTACTGCTACGACATTTTGTGCGATATCATCTTCCGCGGAGTACTTAGGTGGAACGATTTCTCCAGGATTGAAAATTTCTTCTGATGCGATATTTCAAAAGACTGCTCAACTTCCAAAAGTAGAGCTTGAAGACCCTGGATGTACAATATGTAAAAATACGAGTGATAGCATGAAGTCGGGACTAGTTTATGGGCATATGGGAATGATTGAATATATTGTCGAAAAAATGAAGAATGAAATATCACACGTGTATAACGAGAAATATGAAGTAAGAGTCGTTGCCACAGGCGGTCTTTCATCGATGATTGAAAAGGGTGTTAAGTGTATAGACTACATCGATAAAACACTTACGTTGGATGGTCTAAATCTCATATATCAAAAGAATAAGTAATAATAATATGAAACGAAAAATTGGTGAAATTGAATTTGAAACGCCGTTTTTTTTAGCACCGATGGCAGGAATTACGGATTCGCCTATGAGAAGACTTTGTAGGAGAATGGGTGCTTCGTTAGTATATTCTGAGATGATTAGTGCAAAGGGTCTCTATTACAGTGAGAGAAATACGGAACCTTTGCTTTTTGCTACTGATGACGAAAAACCGCTTGCATACCAGATTTTTGGGAGCGATCCCTTTTTTATGGGATATGCAGCTAAAAAATTAGAATGTAGAGAAAATGTTATTATAGATATTAACATCGGTTGTCCAGTTCCAAAAGTTGTAAAAAATGGTGAAGGAAGCGCGTTGATGCAAAACCCTAAGCTTATTTACGACATAGTGCGTGAAATCAAGAAAAATACGAGTAAACTAGTTACTGCTAAGATTCGTCTAGGAATGGACGATATGGCGAAAAATTATGAAGAAGTTGCAAGTTCATTAGAAGATGCGGGAGTGTCTGCAATTGCACTTCATGCAAGGACTCGCAAGCAATACTACAGTGGATTTGCAGATTGGGATGCGATAAAACGTCTAGTATTAAAGTGCAAAGTTCCTATCATCGGAAACGGTGATGTTGACTCTTACGAAAAAGCTCGACAAATGATGGAAGAGACTGGATGCGCATTCGTCATGGTCGGTAGGGCATCATTTGGTAATCCTTGGATATTTAGAGAGTTAAATCAAGAATATCTTGGAAATGATGCATACAACAAGAATATTTCCAGAGATGAAATGATAGAAACGATACTATCACACTTAGATGATCTTATAGAGATAAAGGGAGAATATAAGGCTGTAAGGGAAATGCGGAAGCACATTGCAGCATATACTAAGGGGATTTCTGGAAGTGCAAGTTTTAGAAATGAAATAAATAGTGTAGTAGATGTTTCAAAATTGAAGGAAATGGTAAAATTAATTAGGTAATTTGTGTCATTTTGCAAATACTGAAAAGAAATACGAATTCTTCAAAAAATCAATACAATTATGGTGTATAGTATCATAGAAGTTTATGGTTATTATAGAAAATATTAAGAAGGTATAGTAATGAAATACAAGTTAATAGCATTTTTTGTGGCAATAGCTATCCTAAGTTCGCTAATATACAATTCGCTTACTTTGCCAACTGGAATAATAGAACCGGAAGATAGTTCTATTGCAGATGGTACTACAGGGATAATAAAAATTGGAGTGCTTTTGCCCCTTACTGGAGACGATTCTGTCGAAGGCAATAAAGAACTCCTTGCAATAGAGTATGCACATTTTCAAAATCCGTATGTATACATTGATGATGTGTTATACGAAGTAGAATTAGTTATTTTAGATACAAAGTCAGATCCTGGGCAACTTTTAGTTTCTGCAAGGCAAATGATCCACAATGGAATTTTTGCGATATTAGGAACTAGCGAATTTGAAGAATCAAATGAACTAATGAACTATTTGCAAACAGAGGAAAGCGTTATCTTGATTGGTACGACAGCTCCAAAAAATGTCGATGAGCCGTCATCTACGAATCATTTTACAGTTGCACATCAAGATTCTTTTCAAGGAACAATGTTGGCTAATTATTGTATAGAAAGTAAATATCAAAGAGTTGCTGTTGTAAGCCAGCAAAATTCATCGCAACATAATTTGATGGAATCCGCTATATATTATAAAAGTGCGATAGAGGCGTATGGTGGAGAAATAGTATTCGACCAAGAATATGCAGCAGAAGATTTGAATTACATAATTTCTGAGATAAAAACAATTAATCCGGACGTTATTTTTCTAGGATTAGACAGTGTTAATGGCCGTGAATTGCTTCAACAATTGAAGGCGGAAAATATCACAATTCCTGTAGTTGCCACAGATAGGATTCTTAATAGCACTTTCGAACTTAACTATGCGGAAGGGATTACGGTTTTTCAATACTTCGATGAAAGAGATGTCAGTAATGATGATGTCACTTTTTTTGCTGAGGACTTTAGAGAATATGTAGTTGAAACTGACGAAACTACTAATGCGTTAGCAAAAAACAATAATACACTTGAAATCGATGCCGAGGTCGCATTGGCATATGATGCCTACAATTCTTTTATATATGCAGCAGATATAGTTAAAGAAGACGATGACTTGACACTTAATGTAGCTGATTTTGCTACAGCTCTACACATGGTAGATTATATGGGAGCAACAGGCAGAATATATTTTGATATTGATGGGACTGTTGTGCGAAATGCAGGCTATGTTAATACAATTGTTAATGGCGTTCCAACATTTGTTAAAAAACAGTACGTAGGAAACAGCTACCAGGATGAGAGGTAATTATGAAAAAGAAATATAAAATAATTGCAGTTTTTATGATTATTACTTTAATGGCCTTTCCACTTTTTTCTTGTACTACTTATGATAGTTTCGCCAATTTCCTTATGAATGAAGACAGTGAAATAATCGACACTATTAAAGTAGGAGTTTATCAGCCTATAACTGGTGCAGAATCGGCTAATGCGCAATTTGAAATAGATGGAATAGAACTAGCACACGAGTATGTTACAGAAGTGTTGGGAAAAGATATTGAATTAATATATGGAGACACAAAATCCGACGTGAATAATGTCGATGCAGTAATTGCTGACTTAGTCGCCAAAGGTGTAGATGTAATAATAGGTTCATATGGTGATATTTACACCATAGCTGCTTCTAACGCAATAAGCGAGCAGCAAATTCCAGCCTTTGCAATTTCTCCATCTAATCCTTTGATTTCTAGAAACAACGATTACTATTTTCGAATGAGTATAGCGGAGGAATATCAAGCACAGGCGCTGTCTGAATTTGCGTATACACAACTACTTGCCCAAAATATAGGAATTGTTCGTATCGAAGGCGAAGATACTGGATCGATGTATTCCACTTCATTTATAGATAATGCTATTACAATTAATAATGTACAAGAAGACTCTATTCAAATTATAGACTTGAATCCAAATACATTAGAATATGAAAAAGCTTTAATGCCATTGCTTATTACAGAAGTAAATACTATATTCATGCCGATCGATTCACCCGAAGTAGTAAACGATGTATTGGAAGCAGCTGAAAGCATTGGATTAAAAGATGTAAATATAATATCTCTAGAGTCGTGGAGAACAGATGAGTTCATTACTGTATTAAATGAATTTCCTGCATATGATGTATTTATATCTTCAAGTTACAATGCCAATAGATTATTAAGTGAAGTCAGTGTGGACTTTCAAAAATATTATAATGACAAGTATGGTGCTGCCGAAAATATTCAAACAGAAACAGCTTTGGCATTTGACGCATATTTACTCGCTGTCAACGCTATAGCAAAATGCGGATCTACAGATGGACCATTACTTAGATATACAATACAACACACGGAAAACTTTGAAGGTGCCTCGGGGACTTTTTCTTTTGACTCCGAAGGGAATGCGTTTAAAACAATATATATCGAAGAATTAATCAATGGGGAATTCAAGAGTACTACAACATTGGAACAAAGCGAAGATACTGTGGTTGAGACACAACTTGTACTAGAATAAATCGGTAAAATATACTTATAATGATACAGGTGGAAAATGAATTATAGAGAATTTATAGATGAAAACCAACAACTAATAATTGATACTTTACGAGATTTAATTTCGATAGATAGTGTCGGAACAGATCCTATGACTACGAAAGAAGGAACCCTGTTTCCCTTTGGTGCTGGAGTTCAGGAAGCTTTTGAATATACACTAAACAAGGGGATAGAATTAGGGTTTGTGACTCGTAATGTAGACAACTATGGTGGCCACATCGAGTTTGGTGAAGGAGATGAAGTTGTAGGAATACTAGGGCACTTAGATGTTGTGCCTGCAGGAGATTTCTGGGATTATCCGCCATTTGATGCTGTAGAAGAAGACGGATATATATATGGCAGGGGAACTACAGACGATAAAGGGCCAGTAGTTGCTGCAATGTGTGCGATGTATGCACTTAAACAGTGTGGGTTTGTTCCAGATAGAAAAATTAGATTGATACTTGGTCTAGATGAAGAGACTAACTGGAATGGGATGCACTATTATAAAAAACATGTCGATGACGTTTCTTTTGGATTTACTCCCGATGCCGATTTTCCAATCATTTTCGGGGAAAAGGGAATAATTCAATTTGATTTGGCGAGAAAATTTAAAAAAAATAGTAACAAAGGCCTTGAAATTTCGAAAATGGAAGGCGGCAATGCAGCCAATATGGTATGTGATAAGGTGAAAGTTGTCTTGCTCGCCGATGATACTGATAAGTACATAGAAATAAAAGAGCAGATAAAGAAGTTCAAGGAGTCAACAGGTTATAGCGTCTATTATAAAGGTGTTGGTAAAAGTTTAGAAATTTCATTTGATGGAATATCAGCACATGGAGCTAATCCACACCTTGGATTGAATGCCATATCGATAGCAATGAATTTTTTGGGCGATATCAATTTAACGAATGAAGATCAAAATGATTTTGTAAGTATGTATAACAGACATATAGGATTTGAAGTAAATGGAAAATCCTTGGGTATAGATTTGAAAGATGATGTGTCGGGAGAACTTTCCCTTAATGTGGGTAAAGTAAAAATGAATAGGCAAATGGGATGCTTGACTATAGATTCTCGCTATCCTGTTACTAATACCGAAAGCGATGTATATGAATCGCTTCAAAATGTAATAACGAAGTATGAAGTTGGAATCGTAAAAGGAAAAAGCGAAGGCCCTATCTATATGAATAAAGATAGTAATTTGATAAAAACGCTATGCAGTGTGTACTCCGATAATACTGGCGATACGCAAAGTGCCCCAATAACGATTGGGGGTGGTACTTATGCGAGGTCAATGCCTAATATAGTTGCTTTTGGAGCAACTTTCCCAGGAGATGAAGATAGAATGCATCAAAAAAATGAACGAATCAGCAAAGAACGACTAGTAATGCTTACTAAAATATACGCTGATGCAATTATGAGAATTTCAAAATCAGAGTTTACAATGAACTAATGTGGGATTTAGACGTATTGAATAAAATAAAGCATATTGCATGATTAGACATAAGCAAAGCGAACCCCATTCATATAGTTAGACGAAAGGAATAATATGAGCAGCATTTCGGGTAATTTTATACACGATATTATTGAAAAAGATCTGGAAAACAATACATATGGAAAAAAGGTTTATACGAGATTCCCTCCCGAACCTAATGGCTATTTGCATATAGGGCATTCTAAATCGATATGTCTTAATTTTTTAACTGCAAAGAAATATGGTGGAAAGTGCAACCTGCGATATGATGACACTAATCCGCTCAAGGAAGAAGATGAATATGTAAGGTCGATAGAAGAAGATGTAAGATGGCTTGGCTTCGAGTGGGAGGAAAGGCTTTGGGCGTCCAATTATTTTGATGTAATGTACGATTCCGCAGTTGAACTTATCAAAAAAGGAAAAGCATATGTTTGTAAACTTTCTCCAGAAGAAATGAAACAATTTAGAGGTACTCTTACAGAACCGGGCAAAGATAGTCCGACGAGAGAATGTAGTGTTGAAGAAAATTTATCACTTTTTGAAAATATGAAAAACGGAATGTATAAAGACGGTGAGATGGTGCTTCGTGCTAAGATAGATATGTCATCGCCTAATATAAATATGCGAGATCCTGTAATCTATAGGATTTCTCACACACCACATCATAACACGGGTGATAAATGGTGCATATACCCGATGTATGATTTTGCACATCCCATTGAAGATGCAATAGAGGGCATTACTCATTCTATCTGTACTCTTGAATTTGAGGACCATCGTCCATTTTACGATTGGACATTACGAGAAGTAGGTTTTTGGCCGAATCCACCTAAGCAGATTGAATTTGCAAAACTCCAATTGACTAACACTATTATGAGTAAGCGCAACCTTCGAAAACTAGTAGAAGAAGGTATATGTGATGGATGGGACGATCCGAGGATGCCTACGATTGCAGGACTTCGCCGAAGAGGGTATACTCCAGAATCAATTAGAGATTTCTGTGACAGAATAGGAGTTGCTAAAGCTAATTCAAAAGTAGATATTGCATTACTTGAGCACTGCTTGCGTGAGGACTTGAAAACTAAAGTACATACTAAAAATATAGTATTCGATCCTATTAAAGTCGTAATTACAAATTACCCAGAGGATAAAGTCGAATACGTTGATGTTGAAAATAATAAGGAATGTGAAGAGTTTGGAACACGTAAAATTGCATTTGGAAGAGAGATTTATATAGATGGGCAAGACTTTTTGGAAACACCTCCAAACAAGTTTTTCAGATTGTTTCCGGGAAATGAAGTCCGATTAAAGGGTGCATATTTTATCAAGTGCAACGATGTCATCAAAGGTGAAGACGGCACTATAAAAGAACTTCACTGTACATACGATGAGCAAACTAAATCTGGAAGCGGATTCACGGGAAGAAAAGTAAAGGGAACGATACATTTTGTAGAAGCATCTACTGCCATAACTATTAACGTGAACGATTATAATCATCTTGCAATAGAAGATGAAAATGGTGAAGAAATTATCAATCCAAATTCAGTGGAGAAGAAAGTTGCAATAGCAGAAGCAAGTATTAGTGAAACCAACTCTTACGATAGACTCCAATTCTTCAGACATGGATACTATATTTTGGATTCGAAACTTACAACAGAAACAGACATGTATTTTAACAGAATAGTAGATCTGAAGAGCTCATGGAAGGGATAATGGATGTTCTCTTAGAGATATCGAAGTATCTTGTAGCTATATTAGTTGGAATAGTATTGGGTAATGGTGCAGTATATTTTTTTAATAAAATCCCGCCAAAATGGCTTACAGATTATGATTGCGAGATAAGTGAGGAGCTTAAAAATAACGATAGGCAAAGGATTTACAGCACACCATGGAAGGCAATTTTTACAGGGCTTTTTGTAACAATCGGGATTTTTCTAGCATGGAAAGATTGGCAGTTTGCCATTCCCGCACTAATCGCTATATGGGTATTGTTACTAATATCCATTGCCGACATAAAGTATATGATAATTCCCGATGAATTAATAATGATGCTAGCTGTTGTGACCATTGGATTTATATCATATCATGATAGTATTTTCCAATGTGTCATTGGTGCGGCGATTGGTTTTGGTTCGATGCTATTTGTCGGATTGCTTGGGAAACTAATTTATAAAAAAGATACACTAGGCGGAGGAGATATAAAACTCATAGCTAGTGTAGGGTTTTTGACTGGTCCTATTGGAGCAGTTTTTACTATGGTAGTTTCTACTTTCATAGGTGCCATCTACTTTTCTCTCTTGCTTTTTCTTAGACAAATTAAACCGAAAGATAGCTTGCCTATGGGGCCACACATCGCTATTGCGACTAGCATTTACATAATGTTCGTATGGTAGCATTTTACTCGAAAACAAACAATAGATAGTCTCGTAATCCTATAATAGAGTTTTAGTTGAGTTGTTTTTAAAATTGAAAGATAGAGGGATGATGTGATGACAAGCCTAAAATCAAACTACGTGAAAGGTGTAATATATTTAATTATCGCGGGTATGGTGTGGGGTGTAGGATTAGTTGCACAAAAAGTAGGATCGGGTCATATGGGTCCCTTTCTATTTACAGGAGCAAGATGTTTCTTGGGCGGTATTGCTTTATTGCCATTAGTAATATATAAAAGGAAGAAAGATAACTTTCAGAAGACAATTCCTAAATTTGGGAAGTATACAGAGTTGAAGTGTGTAGCAGTCTGCAGTCTCTTATTACTGTCTTTTATCATGTGCCAACAGATAGGGATAGAATACACATCAGTAGGGAAATCTGGATTTATAACAGCTCTATACATCATCATTGCGCCAATAATAGGGATAATTCTTGGGAAAAAAGTTAGACTTTTTTTCTGGGTGTGTGTAGGAATCGCGCTGTTGGGTTTTTATATGTTGACAATGCAAGAGGGATTTTCTGCAATCAATTTCGGAGACTTCCTGATGTTTGTCGCTGCCTTTTTGGTTGCTATACACATGTACTTTATTGAATACTTCGTTCGATTCATAAGCCCACTCAAAATAGCGTCATATCAGTTCATGTTAACTGGAGCGGTAGCCTTCACCTGTTCCTTAATTTTTGAGGAAGTAAGTTTAGATATTATATTAGACGGGGGAATTGCTATTTTATATTCTGGATTAATTTCTTGCGGTGTGGGTTATACTTGTCAATTCATGGGGCAACAACACGTCGAACCTAATAAAGCTGCATTGCTGCTTAGTTTGGAAACAATATTTACCCTATTAGCGGGCATGCTATTCTTTGGTGAAGTGCTTGAATTCGGCGAATATGTAGGCTGTGCATTGGTTTTTTTTGCGATTGTTTTATCTCAACTTAATAATAATGAGAGTATTGATAAGGTAAAGCCGCAATAGTTTCTGTTTGAAATAACTACCACGGCTTTGTTGCAATTTACAAAAAAAAATTATTGCATCTGCATTATTGACAAAATAACACCTTAAAATATGCAGTTATAGTATTCACGCATGGTTTGTGTTGTGTCGTCAATCGTCATATAATGCTTATTCCTAATACATAGTTTTCGTTGCCACATATATTTTAGCGGCTATGGAAAGTTCTTCGTATTGAAAAGAGTTGAAAAAATTAAGGTTTGTAATCTGTTGGACTTTTTTGAATCTATATCTTATCGTGTTTTCGTGCTGCTGCAGTTTTGCTGCAATAGCATGCAAATCTCCGTTACAGCTTGGGATAGACAGTACAGTTTCTAGTAAATTGCTATTGTTTTCAGCATCATATTCTATTACAGGTTCAATGATTTTGGAGCTGTAATTTTTTAATTCAGGAGAATTTATCAAAGGAAGGATGAATTGGTAAGTACCAAGATCGTCATAGTACTGATAATTGCTTCGAGTCGATATATTGTAGTTTCCTGCATAAACGCACTCTTTTAAAGAATAAAATAGGTGACTTAGACTGTGATGTAGACTGCTAATACCAATTTGACAGTTATAACTAAAAATATTATTGATAGTCTCCGTTGCCACTCGAGAATCCGCAATGAAATTCAGGGAGTTATTCGAAATAATAATAATAATTCCAGAACCATAAGGGACTGTTGTTACTACGCTATCTTTAGTAGTCTTTGACTTTATCTCTTCAGTAATAGTTTCGATTTCGGGAGCAAAATCATTACTTATGATTTTAACATATATGCAAAAGTGCATAGGGTAAAAACTAGGGTTGATAGTGTATCCTGTTTTAGTTATCTCACTTTCTGTAAGGCTTTGATTTAGTATTTTATTAATAGCTGCCTTCTTAAAATTTAAATCGGAAAAAGTCCTAACGAAATCATTTAGATTAATGATAATGTCTTCAAAATGCATATCTGAATCATCTATTATAATAATAGGAAAATTCTTTGAATTTGCATAGCGTATAACACTTTCGTGTATTGGTAATTTGAATACATTTTTGATTACTAGTCCTGAAGATTGTTTTCCTACTAAGTATTTGACGGCATCTAGTATAAGGAATGGGTTGTTCTTAGCATATAGGAACGTCGTTAGTGCTAATTGGTTTTCATGAAACATATCGAATAGATATTTTCCATTGAAACTACTATCAAATTCATAATCTAAAATTCCAATATCAACTATCTTATTATCTAATCCAGAATCATTTGTGATTGTTTTCATTCTTTTAAAGTAATTAATTTCCAATAAATCTCGCAACTTGGGGTACATATTCTCCTCCATTATTCACTCATAGTAATTTACGGTAATTATAACATGTATTGTTAAAAAATACAAAAGATTTTTGTTATAAATTAAAGAAATTCTAGAATTAATGCAAATATTTTGTTGATATTTGTACACTATTACATTGTGCATGTGATAAAACTGTAGTAATTGACAAGTTAAATGTGTTGATTAGTTGATTGTTTTGTTAGATAATATACACATTGCAAGACATTGTATTTAGACAATGTCGGAATTATTATTTATTTCTAAGGAGGAATTATTTATGAAAAAAAGAGTGGCGTTACTACTTAGTTTGATATTAGTAGTAAGTATGTTATTCACGGCTTGTGGCGATTCTGGTGGAAGTGGCGATACGATTAAAATTGGATGGATTGGCTCTCTTACAGGTGACCAAGCACCTTGGGGTGTTTGTGAATCGCAAATGTTGCAGTTACTAGTTGATGAACAAAATGAGGCAGGTGGATTGCTTGGAATGCAAATTGAATTGATTAAATATGATACAAGAGGGGACACTACTGAGGCGATTAACGTAACAAGAAGACTTGCTTCACAAGACGGTGTTGTTACAATATTTGGTCCTAACGCATCTGGACAAGCTATCGCAATGCAAACAATTCTTACTGACAGTAAGGTTCCTGGTATTGCAACTGTAGCAACTAACCCAAGTGTAACTGTTGCAGAAGATGGAAGCGTACTTCCATATAACTTCAGAGTTTGCTTTATTGATCCTTACCAAGGAGCAGTAATGGGCGGATATGCCGCGGAAAAACTTGAAGCAACTACAGCAGCAGCAATATTTGATATCGGTAGTGACTACGGTGAAGGTTTCACTCAATACTTTGTAGAAGAGTTCGAGGCTAACGGTGGTACAGTTGTGGCTCAACAAGGTTACAAAACTGCAGACACAGACTTCAGTGCTCAATTAACTGCGATTAAAGCGATGGATCCTGATGTATTATTAGTTCCAGCTTATTACAAAGAAGTATCTCTAATTGCAAATCAAGCTCGAGAACTTGGAATCGAAGCGACTCTTCTAGGCGGAGACGGATGGGCTTCAGAAGAATTATACGGTTTAACTAATGATGGCGCTAGCATCGAAGGAAGCTATATTGCTAACCACTTCGATCCAACAGATCCAAAAGTAGCACCTGTAACTGATATGTACAAGGCTGCATACGGAGATGATGCGGCGGTTGAAATCAATGCTTACATGGTTAATGATGCTTGGTTAGTATTCAAAGCGGCAATCGAGCACGCTGGAGAAGCTAACGGTGAAGCTATTGCTCAAGCATTAGTAGAAGTTGAAGTTGAAGGCGTTACAGGAGTAATCAAGCTTGGTGCTGAAACTCATAACCCTGAAGGAAAACAAGCTGCTGTATTACAATACCAAGCTGGCGAACAAAATCCAGTATTTGTAGAACAATATAGTCCTAACTAAGCTTGACCTATATTAACCTCAAAGAGGGCAGGGCTCTGCCCTCTTTTTTTTCAAATAGGAGGAATCGAAGTGACTATTTTTTTACAACAAATAATAAATGGCCTGTCGTTAGGTAGTATATATGCACTAATGGCTGTTGGATATTCCTTAGTATACAGTATATTGAACTTTTCTAATTTTGCACACGGCGGAATTATCATGCTCGGTGCATACTTTGGTATGTACGTATTAAATTTAGTTTCGGTGCCTGTTACTGTTGCTATAGTAATAGCCGCTTTTATGGCAGGTATAGTAGCGGTTGTATTGGAAAGAATAGCATATAGACCATTGAGATTAAGAGTGGCACCACCTTTATACTTTATTATTTCAGCTATGGGTGCATCAATCTTCTTAGAAAATCTAGTTATTGCTACTATTGGGCCTAACTTCAGAAGTTATGAAACATCGATTGAAGGATCGGTTCAAATAGGTGAGTTATCAATTGGAAGACTAGATTTGATGATGTTAGCAATTACAGCTGTAAGTTTGTCAATACTTGTATTTATTCTCAATAAGACTAAGATGGGATTAGCGATACGTGCGACATCATATAGTTCTAAGGGAAGTCAATTCATGGGCGTTAACGTAGATAAAATAATATTTACTATATTTTTAATAGGAGGGATGCTTGGCGGTATCGCGGGTGTATTATTTGGAATGAAGTATGTGGTATATCCACAAATTGGAATTATTACAAACAAATCTTTTATTGCTGCTGTTTTCGGTGGACTTGGTAGCCTGCCAGGAGCAGTTATTGGTTCTATAGTAGTCGGACTTGTAGAGGCCTTAGTTGCTGCATATATTTCATCTAGTTATAGAGATTTATTCGTATTTGCACTTCTAATCGTCGTACTCGTTGTTAAACCTACAGGTTTAATGGGCAAGAATACAGAAGATAAAGCGTAGGAGGTAAACAATGAGTTGGTATTATTTATCAGGGATATTGACCCTTTCGGGAATCAGCCTTATGACCGTGTTAGGACTATCTCTTCTAACTGGATTTACAGGATTATTTTCATTTGGACATGCTGGGTTTATGGCTATAGGTGCATATACAGCGGCTATTCTTACATCTAATGGGGTGCCACTTCTTGTAGCGCTTGCACTAGGAGGCACTGCAGCTCTAATCGCTGCTATGCTTATCGGTCGAGTAACTCTTAAACTTAAAGGTGATTATTTTTGCATAGCTACACTTGGTTTCGGAGAATCCGTAAGATTGCTTTTCGACAACATTGATTTTTTCGGAGGAGCTAGAGGAATGCCTGGAATTTCTACATATGATCCTAATTTCTACTTACTAACTGTATGGGCGATTAATATAGTTGCAATTATCGTAATGGTGAGTGTAATCAAATCAAAACATGGACGTAACATGGTAGCAATTAGAGAAGAAGAATTAGCAGCGCAAGCCATAGGTATTAATGTATATAAATATAAAACTATATCGTTTGGAATGAGCGCAGTCTACGCGGGGATTGGTGGTGGACTGCTTGCTCATTACATGGGATATTTACAACCTATAATGTTCCAATTATTAGAATCTACAGAAATGACTATAATAGTAATATTTGGTGGACTAGGAAGTATTTCGGGAAGTGTTGTAGGCGCTCTTGTCTTGACTGCGTTGCCAGAATTGCTAAGATTTATAGGCGACTGGAGATTAGTAATTTATGGTGCGATAGTTATTCTAATTATGATAGCAAGACCACAAGGTTTGATGGGTGGTAAAGAATTTACCACAATATTCAAGAAGTTAGTATCATCAAAGGGAGGTAACAAATAATGGAAAAACAATCAGTGCTTGAACTAAAGAATGTTACTAAGAGATTTGGTGGTCTTACTGCTGTAGGTGATGTAAGTTTTGATATTAAGGAAGGCGAAATATTTGGATTAATCGGACCTAATGGCGCTGGAAAAACTACAATATTTAACCTTATTACTAGAATTTATGAACTAACCGAAGGTGAAATTTGTTATTACGGTACTTCTTTAGCTGGAAAAAAACCATTTGAGATTGCAAATTTAGGAATTACGAGAACATTTCAAAACATTCGTTTATTTAAGAAACTTTCCACATATGATAATGTCTTGACGGCTTGTCATAGCATGGCAACATATAATTTGTTTCACGCAATGGTGAAATCTTTATCCTTTTTGCCGCTTGCTGTATTTAAAAAAGCAAAATTAGAAGAAAAAGCTTTACATGATAAGACTGAAGAATTATTACAAATAATGGGACTATGGGAATACAAGGACATGGTAGCATCGAATCTTCCATATGGACTACAAAGAAAGCTAGAAATAGCTAGAGCATTAGCGCTTTCTCCCAAATTACTTCTATTAGACGAACCAGCTGCTGGAATGAATCCAGAAGAGACATTGGCTCTTATGGAATTAATTAGGGAAATTAAAAATAAGTTTAACCTAACTGTTTTATTGATTGAACATCACATGGATTTAGTTATGGGAGTCTGTGACAAAGTATTCGTACTAAACTTCGGGCAGTTTCTTGCTGAAGGTACACCATCTGAAATTCAAGACAATCCAAAAGTAGTCGAAGCTTATCTAGGCAAAGAGGAGGATGACGAGAATGCTTAATATCAAAGATTTGAATGTATATTATGGTGGGATACATGCTCTTAGAGGCGTAGATATAGATGTCGAGGAAGGTAAAATTTGTACAATTATAGGATCTAATGGTGCAGGCAAGTCTTCACTTTTGAATTCTATCAGCGGTATGGTTAAATATTCTGGAGACATTAACTTCGAAGGAACTCCTTTGGTAAAACAGCCGCATAAAGTCGTAGGAAAGGGGATTTGTCAAGTCCCAGAAGGTCGTGTAATATTTGCCAACCTAACCGTAGTGGAAAATCTCAAAATGGGTGCATACCTTAGGAATGATCGTAAGGGAATCGCGGAGGACTTCGAAAAAGTGTACGAACTATTTCCTAGACTAAAGGAGAGAGAAACTCAAATCGCCGGAACCCTCTCCGGTGGCGAACAACAAATGCTCGTAATGGGAAGAGGACTAATGTCTTCTCCAAAGCTTATGATGCTGGATGAGCCCTCGTTAGGATTAGCTCCATTCTTGATAAATACGATTTTTGAAATCGTATTACAAATCAAAGAGATGGGAAAAACTATTTTGCTAGTAGAACAAAACGCATTTAAGGCACTATCAGTTGCAGATACCGCCTATGTTCTTGAGCAAGGTAAAATAACAATGCAAGGTGATGCTAAAACCTTAATCAAGGATCCAAAGATAAGAGAAGCATATCTAGGGAAAAAATAATACATAAAATTATTGCCCCGTTTTGAAATTTATGAATGTCCGTACCTGTGGTTAGAGTACTAATCTAACGACTGGGAAATTGGGATGATATTATCAAGACAGGGCAATTTTTTTGTGTATGAAGTTATTTCGGAGATAATTCAGATAAAATGCTAGGTGATAGAGCACACAGGATGAGTATTACTATACTTCACTTATCTTTTCTTTTTTCTTTGGTATTGGCGGAAGTGATTCTGACAGAAGTGTGTTTAAATCAAATGATTATCTTTCTAAAATTGCAAAAACAATAGTTGCTAGCCCTATTATAGAAAAACCAACCGAGTGTTTCCAATCTTCTCATTAAAGGATAGAGTGTATTTCCTTCTATTGAAATCCTATTTTTATCTAAAGTTTTCACTAGCTTATATCCATATGTAGGTTGATTCAATTGGCTAAGTACTAATATAGTAATGCTGCCACGCCGAAGTTCAAGCATTAATCCTGATATAATTTCTTTAAGAGTCATATATGTAATCATTCCTCTTGTATTGGTTGCGGTATATTGTTGTATCTATTGTACTGTATAGCACATCTTATTGTTAGTATAGTAATTCAAAGTTTTTTATTTTATTTCGAAATAGGTTTATTAATGAGTTGATATATAGCTATATGTTTTAAAAACTACTAATGACTAATAAAAAAGGGAACAATACTAATTTTAAGCATTGTTCCACTAGCCTGGCGGAGGGCACGGGACTCGAACCCGCGGGGCTTTAACACCTTACCTGATTTCCAATCAGGCTCCTTAGCCACTCGGTCAACCCTCCATTATCCTTGTCCATTATACTATATATATTTATATTATTCAAGTGTATTTAAATTAAATATACTTGCTTGCAATACATACTAAACTTATATTATTATGTATTGCAAGCTCCATTAGTAAATGTTAAAATACACAAAGATAAATGACCACTTCTAATGATTTCGAGGAGAACATATGGAAAGAATTAGCTGGGATAATTACTTTATGGAAATTGCTGCATTGACTGCGAAGAGATCTACTTGCCTGCGCAGACAAGTGGGTGCGATAATAGTGAGAGATAACCATATAGTTGCAACCGGATATAATGGAGCTCCAAAAGGTATTAAACATTGTGACGAAAAGGATGGTTGCTTGAGAGAACAACTGAACATTCCATCTGGTGAAAGACACGAATTATGTAGGGCACTGCATGCTGAACAGAATGCTATTATCCAAGCTTCCGTCCTTGCGCAGTCAATAGAAAATTCTACCATTTATGTTACGCACCAACCTTGTAATATTTGCGCAAAGATGATAGTAAACGCAGGCATCAAGCGTTTAGTAATACAAAGTGGATATCCCGATGCCCTTGCGTTGGATGTATTAAATGAATCCGGAATAATTATTGATACCGTCGAAATAGAAAAATAGTACGGCAAAAAATAAAGAATGATACAGATCGTCGAAAAAACGCACTAGATAAAAAAATTGAAACTAACAAAAACAAAGGAAAAAGATGAATTTAGAACACTTAAATGAAAAACAAAGAGAAACAGTACTGATGACAGAGGGAACTATATTAGTTTTGGCAGGTGCGGGAAGTGGGAAAACAGGTACGATGACTCATAGGATGGCTTATCTATTAGAAAAGGGAGTTCCTCAGAATAGAATCCTTGCTGTTACATTTACCAACAAAGCAGCGGAAGAGATGCGTGATAGAGTAGAACAGCTCGCTGATGATTGCTCTAATATGTGGATTTGTACCTTTCACTCGATGTGTCTTAAGATGCTACGCGTGAATTGTGAAAAAATAGGATACACTTCTAATTTTGTAATTTATGATACGGCGGATCAAAAAACTCTTGCAAAGAATATATTGAAAGAACTTCAAGTAGATGACAAAAAATACACACCTCAATATATACTCGGTGCAATTGAAAAAATCAAAGAAAGAGGCAAGTTGCAGTTGGAGGAGGATTCTTTTGACAGTGATATTCAGTCGCAAAGAATAATTAGTAGTGCATACGAAATGTATGAAAAAGAGTTGAAGAAAAATAACGCAATGGATTTTAATGATTTATTATTGAATGTACTTAAGTTATTCAAAGAAGCTCCAGATGTGCTGTTGCATTACCAAACTAGATTCCAATATATAATGGTGGATGAATATCAAGATACCAATATGGTACAATATAAAATCATAAAAAATCTCGCAAAAGGACATAACAATCTCTGTGTGGTAGGTGATGATGATCAGTGCATATATGAGTGGCGTGGAGCCGATATAACAAATATATTGAACTTTGAGAAAGATTTTCCAGACACAAAAGTAATAAAACTAGAACAGAACTATAGGTCATGTTCAAACATTATTAATGCTGCACATTCTGTTATTAACTATAATGTAGATAGAAAAGAAAAGAAGTTATGGACGACAAAAGAAAGCGGTGAAAAGATTTCATACAAAAGAGCGGTCGATGAAAAAGAAGAGGCTCAATATATAGCGCACCAAATTGCTTTGTTAAAAGGAGATAAAAAGTATAGTGATTTTGCAGTCCTATATAGAATGAACGCACAATCTAGAAACTTTGAAGAAGCTTTCACACATGTAGGAATTCCATATAGAGTTCTTTCTGGAACGAGATATTATGATCGTAAAGAAATTAAAGACATGATGTCCTATCTTCGATTGCTGGTAAATCAAAAGGATGATTTGGCATTTAGAAGAATAATCAATGAACCCAAAAGAGGAATAGGTCAAAAGGCCTTGGAGAAAATATCAGAATATGCAACTAAAAATGGTCTGTCGTTGTTCGAATCGATATCAAGTGATGAAGTTATCGAAACAATGACAGCAAAGACGAAAAGCGCGGTCATTAAGTTTTGTGAGACAATCAAAAAATGTGAAAGTGAAAAAGATCACATAAAAGTGTCGGAACTGTATGATATTTTGCTTACAGATACAGAGTATTTAAAGATGTATGCAGATGTTAATACTGTCGAGGCTGAAACTAGACTACAAAACTTACTCGAATTCAAATCTGTAATCATCGAGTATGAAAGAGAAACTGAAAATCCTACTATCGAAGAGTTGATGGAAAAGTTAACATTGATGACTCAGGTTGACAATTTAGATGACTCGGAAGATGCTGTAGTTCTAATGACGATTCATGGTGCGAAAGGATTGGAATTCCCAACCGTATTTTTGCCTGGTTTAGAAGAAGGATTGTTTCCTGGTAGCAGAGCACACGAAAGTGAAACCGGAATCGAAGAGGAAAGGCGACTTTGTTATGTTGCAATCACTAGAGCAAAGGAAAAATTAATCATTACAAGTGCCGCATCTAGAATGCTATATGGTAAAACAAATTACACTAGAGAATCACAATTTTTGCATGAAATTGATGAAAAGTACTTGACAGGAGACAAGGTATACAAAGGACATGGACGCCCTGGAGTTTCTACTGGGGAATATTATGATGGTGCAGATAGGTATTCAAGCTACACCGGATTCAGAAATAATCAAAGTTATAGTAGCTATGGCGGGGGATTTGGAGGGAATAACAAGATAAGCAGCGACAATACGAGAGCAGTTGGATCTACTCAAAAAAACTATAATCCTTCGGCTAAATCATATAGTCCTTTTAGCGTAACTCATAATAAAATGCAACAGAACAGGAACAGTCAAACTGTTGCATTATCCGTAGGTGATAGAGTATCACATATCAAGTTTGGTGATGGTACAGTTTCAGAAACCACAGACAAGATAGTAACCGTTGATTTTGATAATGGTGAAGTGAAAAAACTTGCAATAGGTATTGCCCCGCTTACAAAAATATAAATAATACATAACAGCACAATAGCATAGTAGAAAGTAAAGTACATATGAACGAAAAGGCGCGAATATTAGAGTTGATTGAAACACTCAATAATGCAAATGAAAGATACGAGGAAGGCAATGAAGTAATCAGCAACGTAGAGTACGATAAGCTATATGATGAATTATTATCACTTGAAGCATCTTCCAAGATTATATTATCCAATAGCCCTACTCAAAATGTAGGATTTGAAGTTATATCTTCATTGCCTAAGGAAAAGCATCAGAAGAAAATGCTTTCACTAGACAAGACTAAAAATGTCGAGGACTTGATTGATTGGCTCGGTGATGAGCAAGCCATATTGTCGTGGAAACTTGACGGATTGACTGTCGTCCTTACATATAACAGAGGTGAATTGGAAAAAGCCGTAACGAGAGGAAATGGAGAAGTAGGAGAGGTGATAACTCCCTCTGCCAAAGTTTTTGGAAATATTCCACTTAAAATACCCTTTACTGGCAAATTGACAGTTCGAGGAGAAGCTGTTATATCATACTCTGATTTTGAAAAAATCAACGATAACATCGAAGACGTAGAATCTAAATATAAAAATCCACGAAACTTGTGTAGCGGTACTGTTAGACAATTATCTACTAAGATAACAAAATCGAGAAATGTGCAGTTCTTTGCCTTTGGACTTATAGATGTAGAAGGGATAAAATTTGCCTGCCGTCACGAAGAGATAGAATTTATTTCACAAAACGGATTTGCAACTGTAGACAATGTTAAAGTTAACAAGAGCAATATTAATAATGAAATTGCTAAATTCGAGACAGCTATTTCAAAATACGATATTCCATCGGATGGATTGGTAATTGTTTTCGACGATATTGCGCATGCCAAAAGCCTAGGAGAAACATCAAAATTTCCAAAAGATTCTATGGCATTTAAATGGAAGGACCAGACTGCGCTTACGATACTTCGCGAAATTGAATGGAGTCCCTCTCGAACTGGTCTTATCAATCCGATTGCAGTATTTGATGAAGTCGACTTGGAAGGAACTATAGTCAAGCGTGCATCAGTGCATAATCTCAGTATAGTCGAGGAATTGCAGCTGGGAATAGGCGATGAAATAGAAGTGTATAAGGCGAACATGATTATTCCTCAAGTATTGCAGAATATAACACGTTCGGCCAATATAGATATAATCGAAAATTGTCCTGTTTGCGAGTATAAAACTATAATTAAGAAAGAAAATGGGATAAAAACATTGCACTGTCCTAATGAAGAGTGTTCGGCAAAAGGCATCAAGAGATTTTCACACTTTGTGAGTCGCAATGCACTTAATATCGAGGGCTTGTCGGAAGCGACATTAGAAAAATTTGTAGAAGCAGGTATTATTAAACAGCTAGATGACATTTTTAGAATAAAGAATTATGAAGATATCATTATTAATATGGAAGGATTTGGAAGAAAGTCTTTTGATAATTTAATTGAATCTATAGAAAAGTCTAAAAAAACAACCCCAGCTACATTGCTATACTCACTCGGTGTTCCTAATATCGGAGTTGCAAATGCCAAGTTAATTTCTCAAAGCGCTGACAATAATTGGAAAAAAATTGTCGGATTGCCGGAGGACGAACTAGTAAAAATAGATGGAGTGGGAGAGGTGATGGCTCATTCTTTCAGGAATTTTTTCGACCGTGATTCTAATTGCGATTTGCTTTCTGGTTTGTTATCTTATATTGAACTTAGCGAGGGAAATGAGCAAGTATCCGATTCACTTGTAGGCTTAACTTTTGTAATAACAGGCTCTCTTGTTATGTATAGCAACAGAGATGAGTTGGTAAAGGAAATAGAAAAAGCAGGCGGCAAAGTCACAAGCTCTGTAAGTTCTTCAACCAATTATTTGATTAATAACGATGTGGAATCAAATTCAAGCAAAAATAAAAAAGCGAAAGAAATTGGAGTGAAAATTATAAGTGAACAGCTTTTAAAAGAAATGCTGTAAAAAATAATCTTAGATATGTATAATAACACTAAGAAACAAGTGTAGTTTCTATATGAAGGAGCGTGCAAAGATTGAACAACGAAATATTAGATATAGGTAAACTTGAGCCTAGTCTTTTACAAAAACTTATTATTAATAAAATATATACACACAAAGAAGAAGTGAAGGTAGGCTCCGCAATTGGGGCTGACTGTGCTATTATCGATTTTGCTGACTATGAATGCGTTATTTCTACAGATCCAATTACAGCGTCAGTCAATGATATAGGTCGCCTTGCTGTTCACGTTTCATGTAATGATATCGCTGCAAGCGGTGGCCTTCCTATCGCTATAACTCTTGCAGTTCTTCTCCCAAATGGAACAACTAAATCTGATTTAATACAAATGGTTGATCAGGCCCTCGCAGTATCCAAGGAGTTAGGAGTCGAAATTATAGGTGGGCATACGGAAGTTACCAACGCTGTCAATCAACCTGTAATAGTAGCTACCGCCCTGGGAAAGAAAAAAACAAAATCTGATAGGGAAAAAGAGCCTCAGCCGGGAGATGTTATAATAATGACAAAGAAGGCCGGAATAGAAGGGACTGCAATCATTGCAAGTGATAACCACGATGAGTTGTTAGAAGTTTTGACAGAGCAAGAATTTAAAGATGCAATATCTCTTTTTGATCAAATCAGTGTCGTAAAAGAAGGCCTTATAGCCGAGGCAAATGGTGTATCGCTCATGCATGACGTAACCGAGGGCGGTGTCTTAGGATCTGTATGGGAAATGTGCCAGCTATCTAATTTGGGTTGCGTTCTTCATTCGGATAGTATTCCAGTTCATTATGTTACTAAAAAAATATGTGAACATTACGATATTGATTACCTAGGACTGATTTCTAGTGGAACTATGCTTATGATAGCTGGAAAAATACAAGGAGAGAATATTATAAATCATTTGCGTGAAAGTGGAATCGAGGCCAACATAATCGGAGAACTAAAAGACAAGGAGTTCGGCATAATGAAGAATATAGGCATCGATACTGAAAATTCACACAAAGAAGTACTCGAGGAAATACTTCCTCCAACTGCGGACGAATTATATAGGCTTAATCGCAAATAAGTATTTGCAATTATAATTTTGACGCTTACAATAATGTAAAAAAAAATATTATATTTCTAATTCTTTTGTTTGACAATTGGAAAGAGTTCGTGTATAATTTATAGGCTAGACCGCTCGAATAAGGTTAATAAAGTTATTTTGACTACCTAATAAGGCGTGATCGGAAAGAGGAGGAAAAAAATGTACGCAATAATTGAGACTGGAGGCAAGCAATATAGAGTTGCAAACGGAGATGCATTCAGAGTTGAAAAACTGGAAGGCGAAATAGGCACTTCTATAGAGTTTGAAAAAGTTTTAGTAGTCAGCGATGGTAAAAAAGTTGACGTAGGAGCTCCATATGTAAACGGCGCAAAAGTAGTTGCCGAAATAATGGAGCATGGTAAAGGTGACAAGGTCATAATCTTCAAGTATAAAGCAAAGAAAGATTACAGAAAAAAACAAGGTCACAGACAACCATACACTTTAGTTCAAATTACTTCAATTGGAACAGCTGATGGTAAGACTGTAAAAGCTGCTCCTGCAGTGGAGGCAAAAAAAGCCGAAGCGCCAAAAGCTGAAGCAAAGAAAACTGAAACTAAAGAAGCTCCACCTAAAAAGGAAACAACAAAATCAGAAGCTGATAAGAAAGAAGTTTCTTTATCAAGTATGAAAAAAGATGAATTGATCGAATATGCAAAATCTCAAAATATTGATGTAGACGCAAAAGCTACAAAGGCAGTTATCATCGAGACAATTCAAAACAACAAATAGATTTGTTTAATGTAAAGGTATAAGTATGACTTGCAAAAACTGTGGGAGTGAGTCGTCGTCGGGAGCTGCATTTTGTTCGAAGTGCGGTGCTAAGTTCGAGGATATCACACAAAATATGTCATCCAATCATGATAATCAGAGCACTCAAGGTGGTACAGGATATCATAATAGTTCATCAAATGAGAACTCTCAAAG
>CAYJGJ010000012.1:33422-35069 GCA_964370025.1 uncultured Oscillospiraceae bacterium | reverse complement strand
AGCCTAAGTAAACTAAGAGACAAATATAATGTTTAGTATAGTAGTAACAGAAAGTACTTTTGTATTTTGCTATTTTCTTTTAACTTATCCCAAGTTCAATTAGCTGTCTCTTAGGAGATAATAAAAATTAGTTATTACACCATTTTACAATAAAATAAAAAAGGCAAGTAGGTATGTAGTGACCCAAATAGGTTAGACTTAATAGTGTAGCAACGAATGTTGCTACACTATTTGTATGCGAATTCATTTCTTATTTTTACGCCGTGTAAACTATATATATTTTAGTGCTTGTGAAAATATTTGATTGTTAAGTTAGGCGTTGGATGATCTCAGCAATTTAATTGCTAAATAATAATTTATTCTATTTGTGACAGAACTAGCATTAAATCCTGTTATTGCAATTATTTTTTGAAGTCTATAGTTTAAGGTATTGCGGTGAAGAAAGAGTTTTTCCGACGATAAAATTACATTACAATTACATTCTAAGTATACTTCTAGCGTTTCAATGAGATTAGCTTTATTCAAATCGTCATATTCTCGTAGAGGACTAATTAATCGTTTAAGAGATTTATTTGCAAGGTTAGACTGTAAAATCATATCATCTAGTATGTAATGAAAGTAGTACGCATAATTGATTTCATTGCCATTGCTTATTAGTCGTAATGCAGCTATAGCTTCTTGATAACTTGTGCTCAAATTATGTAGTGACGGGTAAGGTGAACCCATGGTTATCTTCAAATTTATTTCATTCGACCTATCAGCAAGTATTTTCATTACATAAAAATATAGATGTTCAGAGATCGTCTCTATTTCTAAATTGTTAAAGTTATTTGAATCTAGTATAAAAATTAAGAAGTTATCTTTATATAAGCAATTGGAGTTGGCATGAATTTTTTTTCTCCAGAAGTCAAATATCTTTTGCATTTGATGGGGTTCAAGTAAAATTGAGTTTGTTGTTTGTAATCCATTCGATACATGGGAAAAACACATTATGCAACAGCAATACTGTACTTCTGGATCAAGACCTGCTTCCATCGCTTTATATTGCAGTTCACTGTTTGAAAAAACAGTGCCGTGGAGAAGGTCTTCAAATAGAAGCTCTCTTTTACTAGATACGTTAGAGCGAAGAATTTTTTCTTTTACAAGTATAGTTGATAATGCAAAGATAATATGTTCGCGACTTTTATCGTTTACGGTTACATAAGAAGTATCGGTGTTATTAACGAATGCAACGTATCCTAATTTATCAGTACCAGAGACTATAGGGTACATTGACGTTTGTGATGTAGGTTTAAAAACAGAAGGATGTATAAATAAGGAAGAATGTATTTTTAAAGCATTTATATATTCTTCTTTCTCGGATTGGGTAAGTAGCTTAAATTGAGAAGTAGATAACTGGTGGATATAATCCATCATATTGTGAGAAGCACACCGAAAGTTAAGATTGTTATCAAATAAAATAAGTGCCAAAGTAGTATGAAAAGCACATTTATTTAAGAAGTGATCAATAGAAAAGTTACTCGCAATCTCTTCGAATAAAATTCCCGCGAGATGAGATGTTCCTTGCCCTTGATGCCCATAAATATATTGATTTATGGACATATTTATTTCTGATAGAGAGGTGTGATATGGCAGTTCAAAAACAGG
>CAYJGJ010000012.1:6359-33412 GCA_964370025.1 uncultured Oscillospiraceae bacterium | reverse complement strand
TATTATTTCGGGTATCTTCTCCACATAACGTCGAGTTTTGATTATTAGGCCACTCGCCCCTACATTGAGTAAATTTTCAATAAGTGTATTCTGTAATTCTACATTTCCATGAAAAAAATACCCTGTTGTTAAGAGCAATTCCCCTCTTTTCATCCATTGAATCATTTCTGGATTGTCAAACATTACTACTCCGTTAACGTGGTTTTCCAAATTACTTTGCCCCGTAAGTAATTCTAGTGAAGATAGCGATGTCTCGTCTAATAATTCTTTTAATGTAGTCATTTCTTCTCCTTCAAAACAGTAACATTATTATACATATATTATTAAAAAAACGCAAATAGATTTTTGTGCAAAATGCACAATGTGCTCATCGAGTATTGTTCAGAATGACATATGACTTTTATAATATTTATTTTAACATAATAATAATGAATAATCCCTTACAGGAAGGACGCGTAATAATAGATGCTTAATGATATATTTTTCTTCATAGTAGCAATTTCTCCATTATTTTTATTAGTGGTACTTATGACAATATTTAAAGTTTCTGCGAGTCGCGCGGGATTTATTGCTTTATTTATAGTATGTCTCATTGCTATATTATTATTCCAAGCTCCCTTTGAATTATTATATGTGGAGTTTTTGAAAGCTGTATGGAATACAGCACCTATACTATATATTATTTTTTCAGCATTGTTTTTATATGAGATTGTTTCAAACTCCGAAAGTATGAATATTATCGGAAAAGAGTTAGATGAAAAAAGTCCCAACGAATTAATTAAAATATTATGTATTGGTTGGATTTTTGCGGGTTTCTTACAAGGAATAACGGGATTCGGCGTTCCAGTTGCAATATGTGTCCCTATTTTAATTAGTATAGGTGTTAAGCCGCTTTATTCAATCCTTTTTTCACTTCTTGGGCAAATGTGGGGAAATACGTTTGGCACACTTTCGGTTGCGTGGAATGTAATCGAAGGATTAATTGATATTAATGAAAATGAATTAACGCTGAGCGCAATATTAGCAGCACTATTGTTATGGATAATAAATGTGGCAGGAGGAATTTTAATTTGCTATTTTTATGGTGGAGTATTAGCAGTTAAAAAAGGATTATTATTCGTAGTAATTATTTCTACTACACAAGGGGCAGGAGAACTTTTGTTGGTTACATTAAATCCTCAAATTGCAGCATTTTTGCCAGCTTTCGCTGCGCTACTAATAGGATTCTTTTTGAGTAAGACAAAGAAATATAAAGACACATGGAAAATCGAAAATAGTAAAATAATGTACGAAAGGATAATTGAAGATAGTAAAGATATTTATAGTAATAAAGAAAGAATAATCGCCATATTGCCGTATATACTCCTGACGTGTATAACTTTAATCCTGTTTCTTATAACTCCTTTAAATGATCTTCTGAGTAAAATTAGTATTTCGCTTGAATTCCCAGAAACATCGACAGGGCTAGGAATTGTAAATAATGCAGTAGATGAATATGGTGAATTCTTTCCTTTCGTAGATGCGGGTACTATTTTATTGATTACAGCGCTACTTTCGCATATTGTTATCAAAAAAACTAACATGAAAACAAAAAAAAAGTTTACAGTGCTAATAGTTGTAACAGCGAGAAAAATGCTACCAACGTTAGCATCAGTACTAATATTGATGATTATGTCAAAAGTAATGTCTGCATCAGGGCAAACCATAGCAATTGCAAATGGAATAAGTTTGTTGTTTTGTGACTACTTTGTTTTTGTATCTCCGATTATTGGATTCGTAGGGTCTTTCGTTACTGGAAGTAACATGTCATCAAATATATTGTTCGTTGATGTGCAACAAGGTGTAGCAAATTCTTTAGGTTTGAATAAATCGATAATAGTAGCTGAACAAACAGTGGGAGGTGCGATAGGAAGTATTGCCGCTCCTAGTAAAATTGTGCTCGGAACGACATCAGCAGGAATTGCGGGTCAGGAAGGAAAAGTATTAAGACTAGTTTTGCCAATAGCGTTAGCATTATCAGTTATTATAGGGTTTTTAAGTGGACTAATTTCTATATTATTGTAATTGAAATGAATGCTGGAATAAATAATATATTTTTTAATATTTGAGACTGTACAAAAAATAAATTAAAAGGAGGGAGATCAGTTATACTCATTTATTTAAATACTTACATTGTTTCGACAGAAATAATTCAAATTGTATAAGGAGGAACTTATAATGAATGAATCGAATGAAAGAAAGACGTACACAAAAAAGGAATTTTGGAAATTTGCAGCACCATCAGCATTAGGGGTGTTTTTATTTCTTTTTCCAATATGGCAAAATGGAAGTATTACAATTCCGATTGGAATACTAATTGATTGGATTAAAGCAGGATTAGGAGACGTATCAAAATATGTATTACTTGTAGGAATAGTATTATCCTTTGTTACTACTATTATTATGAAATTATTTAAACCTAAGTTTTTAACAGAAAGAAAATTAATGCGTGAATTTTTTGATGTGGGAATAGGTCAAATAGTATTGCGATCGATCGGTGCTGTGTTTGCAATTATTTTAGGTTTTAACTTAGAACAATTCTCAATAATAGTTGACCCTAATACAGGAGGAACTGTGTTAGGACTTGTAATTACTGCTTTCGTTTCCATGTTTGTTTGTTGTTATGCATTGCCTTTAGTAATGGATTATGGCATTATGGATCTGACAGGTGCTTTATTTAAAAAAATTACGCGGCCTTTATTTAAGCTGCCAGGAAGATCTACCGTCGATCTTATTACTTCATGGGTTGGAGGCAATAGTTCTGGGATATTACTTACGATTAATCAGTATGAAAAGAATTATTACACAGCAAGAGAAGCTACAATCATTAGTACTATGTTTGCAGCTGTATCTATTCCATTTTGCTTAGTAATTGCACAAATGTTAGGTGTAGGTAGTATGTTCGCAGAATTTTATCTTACTATTACAGTTGTTGGGATGATATCCACAATTATTATGGTAAGAATACCTCCTTTATCAATAATGCCAAACACTTATTATTCGGGAGAAGCCAAGTACTCGGAACAAGTGCAAGGAAATCTATCTGCGTTTCAATGGGGAAAATTGCAGGCAATAGAAAAGGCAAAAAGCGCTGGAAATATAAAAGACATATTTATCTCTGGAACTAGAATGTTTGGCAACTTACTGTTCACCTTGGCACCAATAGTTATGACAATCGGGGTTATTGCACTAATTTTAACAGAGTATACTAGTATTTTTAATATTATTTCTACACCTATGATATACGTGTTAGAGTTTTTAGGAGTAGAAGAGGCAGCAGCTGCTGCACCTGCAACTTTGATTGGTTTTGGGGACATGTTCTTGCCTGCAATTATCGCTTCAAACATCACGTCTTTAGAAACGAAATTTATTATTGGAGTACTGTCACTTGTGCAAATTATCTATATGTCTGAAATGGGTGCAATAATTATCGGTTCTAAATTACCAGTTAACCTTCTCCATCTTTTAATAATATTCTTGGAGAAAACATTAATTGCACTTCCAATGATTGTACTAATGTCTAAACTCTTTTTTTAGATAAAAATTAAAAGAAAGATACGAAACGAGAAATATGGAAAAAAATAATAATCCTAGAGCTTTTTTAAATAACAATAAAGAAGAACTTATTTCAACTGCTGTAAAAATACTTGATAAACTTTCAATTACCGAAAGCGAAGACACAAAAGATGTTATATTATTAATATGCTCAATTATAGATACAATGCCAAAGGTAAAATACAAGTTATTTATCTCAAAGAATAATATTTACAACCTAGAGATCATTTTAAAAGGTGAAAAAGGGAAAAGGCTTGAAGATGCAAAAAGAATAGCATTTAATGGGCATATTGATACTTTTCCCGTCGGAGAAGAGAACAAGTGGTCTACAAAGTTTAGAGGAGAAGTAAAAGATAATAGATTATACGGTAGAGGTGCTGCGGATATGAAAGGAGCAATTGCTGCTTACATATTCACACTTAAATATTTGTATGAAAACATAGAACAATGGGATGGAGAGGTTCAAATAATTATTGTTGGCGATGAGCAAAACGGTGGATTATATGGTACACAATATTTGCTTGATGAAACAGATATACTTTTGCCAGATGCGGTAATAAACGGTGATATGGGTTCCCCATATATATTGCGATTTGGCGAAAAAGGATTACTTTGGCTTGAATTTGTTTCAAAAAAACAGGGTGGTCATTCTGCATTTATTAATAAACATGGTAGTGCTAACAAAGAAATAATCGACTTCTTGAGAGAATTGGAGGCAAAAATTCAAGAACATAGCTGGGAATTGATAGATGTAATAGAGGAATATATCGAACAAAGCAAATTGGTTATTGATGCTCACCAAGAAAAGGGTGAGGCTGAAATTCTTAAAGATCTTAGTTTCAATATTGGGTTTATTCAAGGTGGTACTAATATTAATTTGCTATCGCAAGAGGCTACAGCACTTGTCGATATACGAATTCCTTGCGGATGTAGTCTCGATGAGATAGTAAAAATTGTAAATGATACGGTTGCGAAATATCCGACGGTGACTTATAAGGTTTTAGATAAGGTAGAGCCAAATTGGACAGATCCAAAAAGCGAAATTGCTAATATAGTAAAAGAAAAAGCAAAAATAACCTTAGGTCAGGAGGTTACTTCGACGATTAGAGTAGGTGCTAGTGATTCAATTTACTATAGACGTAAGGACATACCAGCCGTTAATTTGGGACTTACTGCATATAATGCTGGTGCTCCCGACGAGTATGTTTTGATTGATGAGTTGGAAAGCCTTACAGAAATATTTATCTTAAGTGCGTTGGAATATTTAAACTAAATAAATCATACAATATGCTTAAATTAATAATAAATAAAAAAGAATGCGGACCACTTGCTATTTTTGCAAGTGGTCCGCATTCTTTTTTTCTGCTTAACTTTACATAAACTTAACAATTCCATGGTTTTTTATTTAACATTACACGTTTACAATACTACAGTATTAAAAAACAAAAAAAGATTTTTAAAATTAAAATTAATAAAGAACGAAATGGAGAAAAAAGTAATGAAAAAGTTTTTGGCAGTTATGATGGTTGCGATTTTATCGCTAAGTGTGTTGGCGGGATGTTCATCTGATACTACAGGTGATGCGGAAGGTCTTACAGGAACAGTTACAGTCGGTGGTTCTACTTCTGTAGAAGGAGTTATCCTAGGAGCAATTGAAATTTTTACTGAACAAAATCCAGGAGTCACAGTAACATATGACCCAACAGGTTCAAGCACAGGCGTAAAAAGCGTTGCGAGCGGAGATTATGACATAGGGCTTGCTAGTCGTGATGTAAAAGATACTGAAACAGCAGAGCTTGGAGCAGTAGGAACAGTATTCGCAATCGATGGAATTGCTATTATTTTGAACACTAACAACGCTATCGAAGATTTAACTCTAGAACAAATCACAGGAATTGCTGATGGCAGCATCGCAAACTGGAGTGAAGTAGGTGGCGAAGATGCACCAATCGTACTTATCGGTCGTGAAGCTGGAAGCGGTACTCGCGATGGTTTCGAAAGTATTGTAGGCGTGGAAGAATGTGTATATGAACAAGAAATCACAAGTACTGGTGGAGTAATCGGCGCTGTATCTCAAAATCCAAATGCAATAGGTTATGCATCTTTGTCTGCCGTTGATGAAAAAGTTAAGGCGATAACTGTTGAGGGAATTGAGGCTACTGAAGAAACAATCAAAGATGGAACATACAAAGTACAACGTAACTTCAACTTTATTACTGTAGAAGGAACAGAATTAAGTGAAGCTGCACAAGCATTCTACGATTTCGTATTAAGTGCAGATGCTGATGAAGTGATTAAAAATGCAGGAGCAGTGTCAGTTGCAAAGTAAAGTATTAGAAAATGCAGTGTCGGTATCATCATACTCGACACTGCCTCAAAAAAAGAAAAACAAAATACTGTCCGCAAAAATGCTAGAGAAATTCATGTCTGGCCTTTTTTCATTTTGCGGACTTGCGTGTGTACTCATCGTATTCTTAATTACAATATATGTAATTATCGCAGGAAGTCCAGCTATTGCCGAAATAGGCATTGTGGATTTTTTGTTTGGCACTAAATGGGAATCTACAGCTAGCGATCCACTCTTTGGAATTCTGCCTTTTATTCTGACTAGCGTCTGGGGAACTCTAGGAGCAATAGTCATCGGCGTGCCGATCGGAGTTTTGACTTCAGTTTATCTTAGCAAGATGTCTAGTGGTAAATTTTCTACTTTGCTAAGAAGTGGCATAGAATTACTCGCGGGAATTCCAAGTGTAGTATACGGACTTATCGGGATGCTTGTACTCGTGCCTTGGGTAATGAACACTTTCGAACTTCCAAGCGGAGCTACACTTTTTGCTGCGATTATTGTACTGGCTGTCATGATTTTGCCGAGTATTATTTCAATAAGTGAAACCGCACTGCTACTTGTGCCAAGAGAATATGAGGAAGCTAGCTTAGCATTAGGCGCTAACAAAGTTGAGACTATATTCAAGGTAAGCATACCTGCAGCAAAAAGTGGAATTGTGGCTGGGATAGTATTAGGAATAGGGCGTGCTATAGGAGAAGCGATGGCTGTTATGATGGTAGCAGGTAATGTCGCTAATATGCCTGAACTTTTTGGAAGCGTTAGATTCCTAACTACTGCGGTAGCAAGTGAAATGAGCTATGCTTCCGGATTGCAAGAACAGGCTCTCTTTAGTATTGCACTGGTTCTTTATGTATTCATAATGCTGATTAATGCAGTTTTAAATAAATATCTAAAAAAGGATTCTACAAAATGAATTTGAAAACACGAAAAAAACTATATTCAAACGGACTAAAGTTACTGATTTACTCATCGGTAATTATAGTTATAGGACTTTTGACATTACTGGTGGGCTATATTTTTGTGAAAGGGTTGCCGCACATCTCGTGGGAGTTATTGTCGACTTCGCCTCGTCATAGTACAGGCACGATCGGAATTCTCCCCAATATAATCAACACGCTTTACATCATAGGTCTGACACTTATAATAGCCCTCCCCCTTGGGATAGGTGCGGCAATTTTCCTTACAGAATATGCAAAAAACCATAAATTTATCAGCGCTGTAGAATTTGCCACAGAAATACTGGCTGGAATTCCTAGCATTATATACGGACTTGTAGGTATGCTTTTCTTCGTAAGGATGCTCGGATTCAAGGTTAGTCTCCTTTCGGGCGCTTTGACCATGACTATTGTAATTTTGCCTACGATTATTAGGACTACGCAAGAAAGTTTAAAGTGTGTTCCTCAAAGCTTTCGTGAGGGAGCTCTCGCATTAGGCAGCGGCAAATGGCATATGATTAAAACTGTGGTTCTGCCTTCATCTATTTCAGGAATTGCAACTGGATGTATATTATCTATCGGTAGAATAGTTGGAGAAAGTGCTGCACTTTTATTTACAGCAGGCATGGGAACTGCGATAGCGAGTAACATTGTGACCGCGTTAGGAAGTGGTGGTGGAAGCCTTTCCGTCGCGCTGTATATGTATGCGATGGAACGTGCCGAGTTTGACATTGCTTTTGCAATTGCAGCACTATTATTATTCTTAGTCTTTGCAATCAACATCGGTACAAAAATATTAAAAAGTCGGTTAACTCGAAAAACTGGCTAGCTTACCAACTTATATTATTGAATCTAATTATAGAAAGGGCACAAAATGAAAGAAGCGATTATTAGCGCTCAAGACTTCAATTTGCATTATGGAGAGCTACATGCACTCAAAAATATAAATCTGGATATACCACAAAAGGAAATTACAGCCTTCATAGGACCTTCAGGCTGCGGTAAATCCACATTCATAAAAAGCATCAATAGAATGAATGACTTAATACAAAGTGTCAAGATTGATGGCACGATACTCTTCGAAGGAAAAGACCTTTACAATCCATCTGTAGATGTTACTGAATTGCGTAAAGACATCGGCATGGTGTTCCAAAAACCTAATCCATTTCCAAAATCCATATATGACAATGTGGCATACGGAGCTAAGCTACATTCAACTTTTACTAAAGCTGAACTCGATGAACTCGTAGAACAAAGCTTACGAAATGCCGCACTTTGGGAGGAGGTCAAAGACAGGCTAAAAAAATCTGCGCTAGGGCTTTCTGGGGGACAACAACAACGTCTTTGCATTGCGCGTGCTCTGGCAGTACAACCTAAAGTTTTACTTATGGACGAGCCGACTTCTGCACTTGACCCTATTTCCACCTCAAAAATTGAGGAACTTGTACTTGAGCTAAAAAAAGACTACACTATAGTCATAGTTACCCACAATATGCAGCAAGCACTCAGAATCTCCGACAATACAGCCTTTTTCTTGCTAGGAGAAATTGTGGAACATGACAAGACAGAAAAACTGTTCGATATCCCAAGAGACAAGAGAACAGAAGATTACATCACAGGTAGATTTGGCTAAAAAGCAAAAAGTAATATCGGTTACTATTAACGACTAAAATATATAAATTATTCAATTAGGAGATAATAATGAGAAATAAATATGATGAAGAGTTGCAAAACTTGCATAACAGCTTAATTAAAATGGGGAGTCTGTGCGAACATGCAATAACTTTTGCAATGAAATGTTTCGACGAAGATAATGAAGGCTCTATCGATACTGTAAAACTTACAGAAGTTAAAATCAATGAATTTGAACGTGAAATCGAGCGACAATGCCTCAAATTACTATTGCAACAACAGCCTGTAGCAGGAGATTTGAGAGGTATATCAGCAGTATTAAAGATGATAACAGATCTCGAAAGAATAGGCGATCAGGCAGTCGATATAGCGGAACTTTCGCGCTACACTTCTGGCTTGAATTCACATTTGCAAAGCATGGCACAGAATGCTATAGAGATGCTTTCGTCTGCCATCGACGCTTTTGTAGATGCAAACTTAGAACTTGCACAAGAGACTATCGAAAAAGATGACGTCGTAGACAGTTTATTTTTGGACGTCAGATATGATATAATAGAAATGATGACTACTAGCAAAGACAATGCTGAGAATATGTTGGATATGCTTATGATTGCCAAGTACTTAGAACGTATTGCGGACCACGCTGTCAATGTGAGCGAATGGGTAATATTTTCTATCACAGGTAAGCATAAAGGAGAATTTTATGATAACGATAGTCGAAGATGATAAAAGCATACGGGAATTGGTGCTTTACGCACTAAAAAATGCGGGATACGAGGTTCAAGGATTCCCTAATGGCAGTGAATTCTTTGAAACTCTCAAAAACAGCACTCCAGAGCTGCTTTTACTCGATATCATGCTTCCTAATGAAGATGGAATAGAAATACTTAAAAAATTGAGAGATAAGGAGGCGACGAAGTCAATTCCGATCATTATGCTCACAGCAAAAGACACCGAATATGACAAGGTCATAGGCCTTGATAGTGGAGCGGACGATTATATTACCAAGCCTTTTTCGATGCTTGAGCTTATCTCTAGAGTAAAAGCTTTGCTCCGCAGAACGAATGATTCCGAAACTAAGGAATCATTACAATTCAAAGAACTTAAAATATACGATGACGAACATAGAGTGCTAGTAGGCACCACTACTGTAGATATGACCCTAAAAGAATACAAAACCCTAAAATTACTCCTTGCTAAAAAAGGAAAAGTTCTTACACGAGACGAATTATTGAATAATGTATGGGGATATGACTTTTGCGGAGAAACTAGAACGGTAGATGTTCATATACGAACTATACGTGCAAAACTTGGAGAATATGGAGAATATATTGAAACAATTCGCGGTGTTGGATATAGGATAGGAGGAAAAAATGACTAAGAGAATTAGTAGAGTTATTATTTTAGTATCCTCGCTAACGCTTTTATTTGCACTTGCACTGATAATGGGAAGTCTTTACAATTACTTTACGGATATACACAAGGAAGATCTTAGAAACAACTTAGATATGCTAGCTGTTGGTGTTTCACAAAATGGAATCACATACTTAAATGAACTAGAAACTAGCAATTACCGTATTACATGGATAGACAATGATGGAACTGTACTTTTTGACTCAGATGCAGATGCGCAAACTATGGAAAACCATGCCGACCGCGAAGAATTCATCGAAGCATTGAATGGAGGTATTGGCGAGGGAACTCGTACTTCTGACACTCTCTCTGAACAAACATTTTACTTTGCCAAAATCCTTACAGACGATACGGTAATACGAACATCGATTACACAACAAACAGTCGCATCACTTTTATTTTCAATGTTACCGCTTCTGTTATTTATTGCTCTTTTTTCCGTAGTAATTTCGACATTCCTATCATCTAGAATTGCAAAAAAAACGGTAGCTCCAATCAATGAACTAAACCTAGATTCCCCTCTTTCTAATGATGTCTACGATGAAATCACTCCGCTTTTGCATAGAATTGACAAACAAAACAAAGAAATTGAATCTAGAATCGAGGAGATCAGGGAGCAAAAAAATGAGACTTCATTTATTACGGAAAATGTCGCCGATGGCATTATAATACTAAATGAAAAAGGCTATATTATCTCAAGCAATAAGGTGGCGCAGTCACTACTCGATTGCAAAAACGGCGACTACTACTTAAATTTTCTCCGAGACTTGCAATATGAAACCCTAATTGAAGAAGCGCTAGAGGGAAAAACTGGCAAGATTAAATTGCAATTAGGCGATGATTGCTTCATGTTCTCCGCTAGCCCTACTTCGCAAGGAGAAACTGACTTTTCAATATTCTTATTTATACATAACATCACCGAGGAAGAAAATGCCCAAGCCATACGCCGCCAATTTTCTGCGAATGTATCACACGAATTAAAGACTCCGCTTACTAGCATCATGGGCGTATCAGAACTTATGTCAAATGATATGATTAAAAGCGATGATGTCAAAAAGTTCGCTACGAATATTCACACTGAGGCGACACGACTTCTTACGCTTGTGCAAGATATTATCAAAGTTTCAAGGCTTGATGAGCAGACTAATTTTGAGTTTGAAAGTGTCAATCTTGCTGAAATCACCGGCGATGTCGTGAAGCATTTGAAAGAAAAAGCGGAAAAGAAAGATATATCAATACACTTATCTACGGCAAATGCAAAGATAAATGGGGTTCCTACCGTTATTTATGAAATGCTTTACAACTTGTGCGATAATGCTATAGCGTATAATAAATTAGGTGGGGAAATAAAGATTACAATTCACCCAGACAAAGATAACGTTGCTTGGACAATTACAGATTCAGGGATTGGAATTCCCAATACGGATTTACACAGGATTTACGAAAGATTTTATCGAGTCGACAAGAGCCATTCCAAAGAAATAGAAGGTACGGGTCTTGGTCTTTCGATAGTTAAAAATGGTGCAAACTTACACTCGGCGGAGATTGAAACCGAAAGCGAGATAGGTGTAGGGACAACCATAACACTAAAGTTCAAAACTCCTTCCGCGTAATTCAACTCAAAACGCAAACTTAAGTTTTAATTAAGAACAAAGCTGACACTATAAACTGTAGATGTCACCCCAAAAGTTAGACACAAAAAGCTGACGATTGGAGGTCGATAGATACTGTAGTGTCAGCTTTTATATATTCTGCTGTCGAAAAACACCGAATCCCTATATCGCACATACACACATTCAATGAAAAATACAAAAATGTAGAATATTCTACAAACTTGTTGTATAATACAAAAATGAGGGTCGTGGATATATGAAAAATCAAATAACATTCAAAAGAATTATTGCTATAGTATTCTTAGGAGTAATATTAAATTTCCTACTTACAGAACGGCACGATGTCATAGGATTTATTTCCTCGATATTCGCGTTACTAATGCCTCTAGTCGTAGGAATTGCACTAGCGTTTGTAATTAATATACCTATGTCTTTTTATGAGCGCCTGCTTCGTAAGATAATAAAGAGCACCCAAGTAACTAGGGCTGCAAGCTTAATCGCTGCGGTTTTATCTATCCTTGCTGCCTTAGTATTAATTGGAATTTTAGTAGTACCGCAGCTTATAGAAAACATTAGAGCCGTAGGTGAGGTAATACCTGGAGCTTACTATGAACTCACTCTTTGGATAGCCGAATATGAAAAATATATTTCGCCTGAAATTGTAAACTTCTTTGCCAAATCTGATTGGGAATCGATGTTGGAAAGATTATATGCAACTTTTGAAACTGATATTATAAATCTACTAGACGATACTGTAACTACACTAGGGAGCATTGTAAGTGGTGTAGTCAATTTTGCTGTCGGATTAATATTAGCTATTTACTTCTTGATTTCAAGGGAAAAAATCGGAATACAGTGCGTACGATTCGTCGAAATATATCTCAAAAAAGCCAGTGACAAAATATTCTACTTAGTCGATGTAATCAATTCCACATTTAAAAACTTTATTATGGGACAATGTGCCGAGGCTTTCATTTTGGGCACACTTTGCATAATTGGAATGACATTTCTCGACCTGCCATATGCTGCAATGATAGGTACATTAATAGGGTTTACTTCTCTCATACCAATTTTGGGTCCCTTTATTGGATTTATAATCGGAGCGGCTCTCATCCTTATGGTTAGCCCGATGGATTCTTTGGTATTTATGATTTTCGTCCTTATTTTGCAACAAATCGAAGGAAACCTAATTTACCCTCACGTCATGGGGGGTAGAGTTGGAATCCCACCTATGTGCGTGCTATTTGCAATCACGGTCGGTGGGGCCTTGGGCGGATTGTTCGGAATACTGCTTTCCGTACCCATCTTTGGCGTATTATATGTAATTCTAAAAGATAACATGAAATTTAGAGAAAACAAGAACGCAAAAGAATCTGGCAGTAAGCAAATAGAAGTAGATGATAATAAAAAAGTGGAAATTGCCGACAGTAATAAACTATAAATGAACCATATTAGAAAGGATAGATAACTAATGCCCAAAAGAAGGCTAGGCGACAGATCGGATGGAAAACTTGTTAGAGATTTAGATCCATTATTTACTGTGATGCCGCATTTACTAAAAACAAGGACAGGATCTCAAGTTTTTTTTGAATTTGAAACGCCTGTTAGACATATAGAAGAATTCAAAAAAGAAACCTTGCTCCAATCGGGCGTGAAGATTTCCATAATGGATATTATCATAGCGTCACTAGTCAGGGTTTATGCAAAAAAACCAACAATCCATAGATTTATCATTGGAAAAAGGCACTTTGCAAAAAACACTATAGAATTTGCAATGACGATCAAAAAGGAAATGTCTGAAAAGGCACCTGAGGCAACTATTAAAGTTGAATTTGACCCTAATGCTACTGTAATCGATGTCCATAATAAAATGCTAGAGATTATTATGGAAAACAGAGGAATTGAACAGGAAAATGATACTGAAATCTTCGAAAAAGTAATATCACGCACCCCCAGATTTATTCGGTCTATCATAGTAGGGTTGATACTTTTCTTTGACAACATGGGATTGCTTCCAAAATCAATAATCAAATTGAGCCCCTTTCACACAAGTGCATATATTGCAAACCTGGGCTCGATCGGAATCCAACCTGTTAAACACCATCTATACGATGTAGGAACAGCAAGTATGTTCATGACTTTCGGTGCTAAATTCAAAAAAGTGATAGCGGATCCAAGTGGAGAGTTAAAAGAAGAAAAACACATTGCAATTTTTGTTACAGTAGACGAGAGAATCTGCGATGGATATAATCTTTCACGGGCGTTTAGATTATTCCAACGATATCTAAAAAAACCTGAACTATTACTTCTTCCACTTAAATTGGAAAGTGATGATGAGAATGAAGATGAAGAATAAAAGATATTACAATGTTGTAAAAACAATTGCGAAACTTGTTTATCCAAAGCGAATAGTACAATACCAAGAAAAAATTTCGGAGCCAGCCGTCTTCATCGCAAATCATTCTGGAATTTTGGGTCCCGTAGTTGCCGAGCTGTATATCGACTTGCCAAAAAGAATTTGGACAATTTCAGATTTGCTGAACAGAGAAACCGCAAGCAACTATGCATTTCATGATTTTTATAATGGAAGATCTAAAAAAAACAAATCTCTTTGGAGAATTATTTCAAGTCTTACTATTACTTTTTTCAGACCTATATTCGATGGAAATGAAAATTACATATTAGTCAATCGCAGCAATATGAGGATAAAAGATACTTTTTCAGAAAGCATTGCCGCTCTTGAAAATGGTCAAAGCGTACTCATTTTCCCTGAATGTCACAGAAGACACAATGAATTCATTAATGAACTAAGCGACGGTTTTATTTCGATTGCACGTCTATATCACTCTAAAACTGGCAAGGACTTGAAGTTTTATCCTACATATATGCCCAAAAATATAAGAGTAATCTGCATTGGAAAACCTATCATTTATAATAGCGATAACAATAAGATAGAAGAAAAGAAACGTGTAGTAAAAGAATTAAAAAATGCAATCACCGAACTGGCAACTCAGCTTAGACCACACGAAACTATTCCATATGTACAAGAGACCTTTTACGAGTATTACCCCGAGTTCGTCGATGATGACTTGGCTTACTGGAAGTTTTTGGCTAGCAAAAAAAGCGATTAAAGGAGAATGAATGAATTTCTTAAACCAATTTAAAGATAAAATTAAACACTTAAACAAGCGTCAATTTTGGCTTGTCGCATATCTACCTATACACTTGACATGGTACATGATATTAGAAGAGGTACACGTCGACGAATATTATATTGTTCCTGAAACAATAGATCATCTCATCCCTTTCTTTGAATGGTTTATAATTCCATATATGCTCTGGTTTGTATATATGCTTTCTGCAGGGATGTACTATTTAGTAAAGGACGAAAAAGCTTTCGAAAAATACATGCTGACTCTTTGGATCGGATTCTTCTTAGCACTTTTGTTTATTTCGTTCGTTCCGACAGGGCAAGAACTGCGTCCTGATGTATTTCCTAGAGAGAACATCGCAACATTCATAGTTGCCTTCATTTACGACTTCGATACGAATACAAATGTATTTCCAAGCATGCATGTAATCGGTTCGATTGCGGTCGGAGTGAGTGTAATTCAAAGTGAAACATTGAAGAATAAGCGACTTATACAAATTGGGTCGGCAGTACTGACGATATTGATTGTCGCTGCTACTGTGTTTTTAAAGCAACACGCCTTTGTCGACATATTAGGCGGAATTGTATTCTACATAGCTGCATATATAATTGCCACAATCATTACAAACAAATGGAATAAAAAACCACTTTAAGCAAAAATCCACACAAGAGCGTAAACCTCTAGTGTGGATTTATTTTTTATCGATTGTGTCGCAAAACGCTAGTGGGTTATTCTACTTCCACAGTCCAATTAAACTTGTCTTCTATTTCTCCTATTTGGATTCCTCTTATTGTATCATAAGTATTTTTAGTTATTTCTCCGACTTCATTATTATTGATGACATAATCGTTACCGTCATAGTGCAATCCACCGATAGCGGATATTACTGCGGCAGTACCTGTTCCGAAAGCTTCTTTTAATCTATTTTCTTTTATCGCCGCTATTACCTCATCTATTGTCAGCTTTCTTTCTGATACTTTGTGTCCTTTAGATTTTAACAGTTGAATAACGGAATCTCTTGTTATTCCCGGAAGAATTGTTCCTGATAATGGAGGGGTAATTACTTCGTCATCGATTACAAAAAAGACATTCGAAGAACCAACTTCTTCTACATATTTGTGCTCTTTTGCATCAAGCCATAATATTTGGTCAAACCCTTTCTTTTCTGATTCTTGTTGAGCAATTAGACCGCAACCATAATTCCCACCACATTTCGTTTCTCCTGTGCCACCTTGTGCTGATCTGATATAGCTTTGTTCTACCCATAGCCTCGTAGGAGACAATCCCTTAGAGTAGTATTGACCTACAGGACTTAAGATAACTACAAATTTGTAAGTATCTGACGCGTGTACCGAAAGCAATCTATCAGTAGCAAACATAAATGGCCTAATATACAAAGATGTTCCTGGTGCAGTTGGGATATGCTCTCTTTCGAGAGATACCAACTCCTTAATTGCTTCGACATACAATTCTTCATCCATTTGCGGCATACACATCCTAGAGGCCGAGCTGTTTGATCGCTTCGCATTCATGTCTGGCCTAAACAAAAGAATCTTTCCTTCGCTCGTCTTATAGGCCTTTAGTCCTTCAAAGAGCGATTGTCCGTAGTGAAAAATCAATGACGAAGGAGCAAGAGAAATTGGGCCAAACGGCACTATTTCACCGTTGTGCCAGCCTTTTTCCACAGAGTATTCCATTGTGAACATATGGTCAGTAAAATTTTGTCCGAATGTCAGGTTGCCTTGGTCGGCTTTTGGTATAGGTGTAGTCGTTTTAGTAATTTTGAATGTCATTATTATTGCCCCCTTTAATTATTAACCCATCTAGTCTTTATTTCAAATTATTATAACATTCTCAATTCTAAAATTCAATAATAAAGGACTTATGTTCTTAAGATTTTGTTCTATTTGACTTTTTCAATGTTTTTTGATAAAATTATTTCAAGAATTTAGTCAAGTACTACTAGTAAATTAGTAATATTTATGTATTATTGCGTGCACGGCTCCATAAGAAATACCCACACTATTGAATATTCAACCACTACACTCTCTTATTTTGCTAATATTGAAAGGCTAGTTTTATACTATGGAAAAGAAAATCTACTTTAGTAAGATATCCATTATAATTATAACAATTTTTTTCATTGTTATTTCTGGGTTAATTTCTTGGTATGTTGCTACTGTTGATGATGAAGTACTTGAAGTAACACGCGTCAACATGGAAAATATAAGTGTTGAAATGGGGCTTGAAATTGAGCGTAGTATAGAAGAAAGTGAAGATGATTTGTCTTTACTTTCCGAATATGCCGCTAATGCCGACATCCACTCCGACAATGCCGTGGATTTTTTAGCCTCTCAGTCACAAGTAGAGGAATTCGAATTTTTATATTACATCGATCAAAACGGCAATGGCATCAATTTAGAGAACAAGGAGTTTGACTTTTCTCAGAATAAATCCTTTCTCCAGGCCATGCAAAATACGTTTGAAATATCTGAACCGCACTATTCAACTTTAACAGGAGAACTAATATTCGATGTAGCTGTGCCTATCATTCAAAACGATGTTGTTACCGGCGTATTACTAAGTGAAGTCTTAGTTCATGACTTATATGAAATAATGGATGCTACGGCAAAATCTGGCTGGATTTTCATAGTGGACTACGACCTTAATATTTTGTTCACATCTAGTGTAGGACATGTGAGTCTCGATTCCATACCGCCGAACGATATAGAAACTTTAGGAATCGAAAACGTATCAAAAGGTGTAACGGAAGCCAAAGCGGGAAATTATGGTAGTTTTACTTATTCGGCCGACTATGGTAGCGGGAACACTCAAAAAATACTTACATATGTACCTATCGGAATGACAGAATGGGTGTTGGCTGTTGCTATAGAAGAAAATGCTATCAATGTAAACTTAGCGTCATCTGTCAATCAAATTACAACGGTAAGCCTTTTGATTTTGATTATTACAATGTTCTTCGTTGTATATATATGGGCATATAGACAGTTCACCGTGCGTTCGCTCGAAAGAACGGCGTACTATGATAAACTTACCGACCTACCCAATTTGACAAAACTAAAAAAAGATATGGCGGAAATATTGACTAAGAACAAGGATAAATCCTATTCAGTTGTCAAAATTGACATAGAAAACTTCAAAGCAATAAACGAAATGTTTGGATTTGAAATCGGCAATCGTGTCTTACAGGCGTTTAAACCTATAAGAGAAACCGTTCCAGAAACCACCTTGCAAATAGCACGAACCGGTATAGATGAGTTTACACTTTTTTCTGGAAATGGCTTTTTGAACGACATGGAAAATCGAACTTCCGTCTATGAGTCTTACTACCAAAAATTCATACCCGAACTTGGAAATTACAATATCCAATTTAAATATGGTAGATACCATATTCCAATTGGATATACTGATGTCGACGAAATCATCAATAGACTTAACTTAGCACACAGAATTTCAAAAGAAAGCAAAGGGCTTATCATATATGACTATGATGAAAGCTATTCTAAAAAGCTACTTAAAGAAGCAGAAATTGCAAGTAAAATGCACGATGCACTCAAGAACAACGAGTTTGAAATATACCTGCAACCCAAATTCAGGTTAATAGACAATAAACTCGTCGGAGCCGAAGCTCTTGTACGCTGGCGAGAATCTGATGGGAATATGATATTTCCGAGCGACTTTATACCATTCTTCGAAAAAAATGGATTTATAGTAGAACTTGACAAATATGTCTTAAATAAAGCATGTGAGCTGATCAAAAAATGGATTGATGAAAACAAAAAACCTATTGCTGTATCTGTAAACTGTTCAAGACAAAACCTTAATAGCCCCAATTTGGTTGAAGATATAGGTAAAATAGCTGATAGCATTAATGTGCCTCACGAACTACTAGAAATTGAACTTACAGAGTCTGCAACAATTGAGAATCCAACTCTTATTACTCAATTATTTTCGGACCTCCGAAATTCTGGATTTAAAATCTCAATCGATGACTTTGGTGCTGGATACTCCTCACTCGGACTTCTAAAAGACTTAAAAGCAGATTCCTTAAAACTTGATAAAAGTTTCTTCGATGAAGAAGAAAAAGAGGTTGTTCGTGCGGAATATGTTGTAGGAAGTTTTATCAAACTATCCCATAACCTTGAAATGCACGTGGTTGCGGAGGGAATTGAAAAAGAAGAGCAAATTTTGCAACTTAAAAAACTAGATTGCGATGCTGTTCAAGGTTACTACTATTCGAAACCTATACCAATAGGTGAATTTGAAGAAAAATATAAAAAGTTTTTGGGATAATATTATTAGTTAATATATTTTGGAAGGAGCACAATTATGAAAGGATTTGTCGTTTGGCTTAATAATGCTACTATCACAAGGAAATTTTTGCCGCTGCAAATATTTGTAATTATCAGTGTTTTGATAATGTCTCTATTCTTGTTTTCCTCTAATACAATGATCAATAATTCTTCGCAAAATATTATTAATACCAACGTAAGGCATAAAGAAGAACTGAGCGCTATTATTAGAAATATGTATGTATGTCGTGTCTTGGGACGAGATATATTATTCGCTGAGGAAGAAACGATTAAAAATGATTATTACGAAGACTACATATTGGCATTTGACGAACTTGACTACAGAATGGACGAATATTCAAAATATTTGACTGGCACTCAACTTACAGAATTCAAACGAATCATCGAAGAAAAAAATGCATACAAGGACAGCATGATTCTCTCGGCGGACATTTGGATAGGCGGTGGGGCTTATGACGATGCGCTTTATGCGTTGCAAGTAGTTACCCCTATAGCCAATGAATTTTTTGGAAGTATAGATGACTTTTCCGCCGAGGAAGAAAATATCATGCAAGAGGCACTCGAAAATAACGATTCACTTGTAATGGCGATATTTGTTTCTGGAGGAATCATCAGTGCGATTATCATACTAGGTGTGTTTTTCTTTACTAAGTTCTTTTCAAAAAACATGAGTTCAAGTCTTATTAAACTTGAAAAAGCGATGTCAGAAATTGCGGAAACAGGCAATATGAAAATAGAAATACCTAGCGATCTTTATACTAATGATGAAGTCGGAAGAATTGCCAATGTAGCTAACAAAATGAAAACTATGCTACTCGAATATTCTTTTAACGACACCTTAACAGGCGGTTATAATGCTAAAGCTTACCACGAAGAATTAAATGAGATTTTCCACAGTGAAAATGATATAAAAGAAATTTGGTGCATTATTGCAGACATGAATAACCTCAAATTAATCAACGACAATTTGGGACATATCGAAGGTGATAATTCTCTAAGAAACTCATATTACGCACTTAATAGCAACTTCAGAAAATATGGAAAAACTTTCCGCATAGGTGGAGACGAATTTGTTTCTCTTCTGATGGGATGCACTAAAGAAGAAGTTGACTTGATGATTACAGACGTTATCACTCAAATAAGCAAATCGAATAAAAATTCTGTATATAAATATTCGCTTGCTATAGGCGCGGACCGATTTGTTGGCAACACCCTGACTCAGTATAATGATTTCTTTAAACTGGTAGATCAAAAAATGTATAACGACAAAATTGCAAGTAAAGAATCACGAATGACATCAAGAGTGATTGATCCGAGCAACGAGGAATGATACCAATTGCTTAATTCAAAACGCAATTCATAAAAAGAACGTAAAAAAAATAGTGTAATAACTTTATATTACACTATTTTTTTGTTTAGTTGCTACTCCATTCAAGTATTATGGATTGCATTTTTAATATACATACTTATAATATTATAGTAACTTTATACACCTTACTGGATCACACTATTATCTAAAATTATTATTTTCTAGTTTTAGTAAATTCGTCTTTTAGCGCACTTAATTTAGAAGGATCGCTATAAACCGTATTCACTATTTCTAGTAGTACTTTTGCACCATTTTCTATTGCTTCATGAGTGTTTGCTTTTTTCATTTCATCAGAAAATTCCTTGTTATGTATAATAACATCAGGCTTACTAATTCCTATCACGGGATGGAATGCAGTACAACAGTAATCCACATTACCGATGTCAGATGAACCTACAAAATTTCCTTTACTACTCACTAACTTTACACCAGCATTTTCGAAGCTCTTTCTCATGACATCTAGTTTTACTTCTCCACTAGAGTAATCATAGTAATCGTTACCGAGAGGTTCAATTCTAACCTTAGCTTTTGTAGCTAACGCTGCTGCTTTAGCACAATCGTATACCCACTCTGATATTTCCTCCATGTCCTTCTTTTTGGGAGCACGCACCAAAAACTCTATTTCAGTGTGAGCAGGAACAATATTAGAAGCTGCCCCTCCATTTGCAATATATCCATGCAATCGTGCTTCGGGAATAACATGTTGCCTCATCATATCGATAGCATCGAAAAATAGTCTAGCAGCATTCAGTGCATTTATCCCCCTTTCGGGCGCTTGTGCAGCATGCGTTGCCTTGCCCTCATAAGTTATTGTCATACCTCTTAGTGCAATGAAGTCTACATCTAAAGTATTGACAGGCCCCATGTGACACATTGCTGCAAAGTCATAACCATCAAAAACGCCTTGTTTTGCCATGACACATTTACTTCCTGTGTATTCTTCATCTGGAGTGCCTATCAAATCGATTTGCATTTCAAGTTTTTCACTTATCTTAGATAGAGCCAAAAATGCCCAGAGACTAATTGCTCCACTAGCACAGTGTCCACAAGCATGGCCAACCTCGGGCAATGCATCGTATTCACAAAGCAGTGCTATCTTCGTATCTCTACCTGGATTGATAGTGGTTTTAAATGCAGTTTCGATTCCCGAAAATGGATGTTCCACACCGAATCCATATTTGTTCAATACGTCAATATACTTCGCTACTGCTTTAGTTTCATTTCCACCAGTTTCCGGATTATCTGCAATGTAATCATTCAAAATTAAAATATCTTCCTTGAAATCTGACATATTAATATTGATAATTTGATTTATATCTTCTCTCGTAAACATTATTCACCTTCATTAAAATGGGCCGTAATCTAGTAAAGCTGCTCCAATTACGCCTATTGATTGGATTACGAAAATAATACCAAATAGTGGCAAGAAAAACTTGTACCATTTGCCTAGTGGAACTTTTGCTATACCACACATAATTGCGCAGGCGCCTGTTGGCCACAATAAATTAGAGAATCCGTCTCCGAATTGATAAGCTAATACAGCTACTTGACGATTTACTTCCGCGAGGTCTGCCAAAGGTATCATGATTGGCATTATAGCAGCAGCTTGTCCACTTCCTGAAGGAATAACAAAGTTCAGCAAGTTTTGCGCGATTAACATCATTTCTGCCGTCATCCAACTAGCCATGTTTTCCATTGGAAGATACATGTAATAAATCAATGAATCAATAATATTGCCGTTTTCCAATACTACTAATATAGTTCTAGACAAACCTATTATCAAAGCACCTGCTATCATTTCTGAACAAGACACTGTAAAGTTCTTAGCTATTTGCTCTGGGCCGCGTTTTCCAATAATGGAAGAAACGATACCTGAAATAATAAACACTGCCATCATTTCTGATAACCACCAATAAAGATTAAGTGTACCATATACAATAATACCTACAGAAACAACCATTCCAAGCATTAATATTTTGTGTCGGCCGGTGAATTCTTGTACATTTTCATCTTCCAAATTCATCTTAAATGTAGAATAATCTTCTCCGGCTACAAGACTTTTGCTGGGGTCAGCCTTTATTTTAGCAGCATATCTCATTACGTAAATAATAGTAATTCCAACGAAAACAACGAAGAATCCCCATCTTACAGCTATGCCCGAAAAAAGTGGAAGTTCAGCATATGATTGAGCTATACCTATTGTAAATGGATTAGTTGTTGCCGCTGCAAATCCTACCGCTACCGCAACGAAGGTAATACAAACACCAACTATCGCATCATATCCTAAAGCTATAGATAGTGCAACAAAAATTGGTATCAAACCATAAACTGTCTCAAACTCTCCATATGTAGATCCAGCTAAAGCGAAAACGATCATTACGATTGGGATAAAAAATTTGCTATCTTTAAGCTTACTGCTCATTAACTTCCTAGTCATAGCTGCAAAGGCACCTGTTTCGAGTACAGAATATACCCAAAAATAACCAAATAAAATTAAGAAAAAGATTTCCGCGCCATTAACGAAACCTTGTGGAATTGCCTTAAACATGTCAAATATTCCAACCGGGGTATCTTCGATAAAGTGGAATGACTCTCCATCCACCATTTCTACACCATCTTCGTTAACGATCATGTCAAAATTTCCTGCTGGGACTACCCATGTTAGTAACGTCGCTAATACTATGATACTAAATAGTATTACAACAGAACTTGGGAACTTAAACTTTTTTTCCATAGTTTTTCTCCTTTTAAAAAATATAAAATATAAAATATAAAATATAAAATATAAAATTAGTAAAAAGTATATTGTATTTAATATACTATATTAATGTATATAATATATGCAAGCATATTGCAATTGTTTTTTCAGAATTATTTGCCGATTCTCTCAATTCTCACGACACAGCACATATCAAAGGAAATTAAATATTATAATAAGGAAACAGATCTTTTTTTGATATTTAAAAATAATTTTAGTTGACAAGTTCTTGCAATTGTTGTATATTGTATACTATATACAACAAGGAAGAGTGCGTCAAAAACAATAAAGTCATCTTATTTAACTAAAACGCAATTAACTTCATAATAAAGTTACATTTTATTCGTAAAGGAGATTATTACTATGTTTAAAAACACAATCGTAAGAAAACCATGCCCTGCATTGGTAGATGGAATTACAAGCGGATTATATCCAGGAAAACCAGACTTCGAATTAGCTCAAAAACAACATGCTCACTATATTGAGTGCCTAAAGCAATGTGGAGTTGGTGTAGAAGTATTAGAACCACTAGCTGATTACCCTGATTCAGTATTCGTAGAAGATCCAGCAGTAATCACTAGAGAATGTGCTATTATCTGTAATCCAGGCGCAGAATCTAGAAACGGCGAAAAAGATCATATACTTCCTGCTGTAAAGAAGTTTTTTAGCGATGACAAAATCTTCTTTATTACGTCTCCTGGTCTATTAGACGGTGGCGATGTTATGATGGTTGGTGATCATTTTTATGTAGGACTTTCTGCAAGAACGAACGAAGAAGGATTTAACCAATTTGCGGAAATACTTGCAAAATATGACATGACTTGTTCTCTTGTACCTCTTTATGAAGTACTTCACCTTAAAACTGGCGTCAACTACATCGAAAATAACATCATGCTTGTTTCTGGTGAGTTCATCGAAAAAGAAGAATTCGCAAAATACAAAAAGATTATTATTCCAGAAGGAGAAGAATATGCAGCAAACTGCATCTGGATGAATGGTAAAGTAATCGTTCCTGAAGGATACCCAGGAGTTACTAAACTAATCCAAGACGAAGGATACGAAGTAATCCTTTGCGATACTTCTGAATATAGAAAATTAGACGGCGGATTAAGCTGCATGTCTTTACGTTTCTAGTAATTAATCACTAGGATATTACACAAAATAGGTGCTTTTCCAATACACTCGTTTAATAAATTGCCTATTCGACTTTGAAATATCAACAAAAAGGCCTCCTCGATGCAAACTATTCGTAAGCATCTAAGGATGGCCTTTTTTTGCAGTACTCCTACCTCCATAAAAATGCAAGTATTTCCTTTACTCTGTCGAAGAAAAAACTAATACTAAGAATCCAAAATAAAACATCGAAAACGCTATTAAAAATGGACTTTGAATTTCAGATATTCTATGTTAGAATGATAGTTGAAAACACGCAAAACTAAGTTAACGAATTAATGGAGCTATATTATGAATGAATTTTTACTATTAAAGGACCATGTATACAATTACATTGTGGAATCTATAAAAAATGGAAGCTTGTTGCCTAACAACAAAATAAGTGAGCAAGACATCAGTGACGTATTGAATATTAGTAGAACTCCGGTTAGAGAGGCGCTCATATTACTTAGTAGCGATGGCCTACTGACCAATCATCCGCGCAAAGGTTTTGTTGTAAAAGGAATGAGCGTAAAAGATGCACAGGAAATCTATCAAGTAATGGGCGCACTCGATGGGTTAGCAGCCACACTTGCTTTGGAAAAAATGACAGAAGAACACTTCAAAAAAATGCAATTCTATATCAAGAGCATGTATCTTGCGATAGAATCCGACAGTATTGAAATGTACTATTCACAGCAAGAAGAATTTCACAACATATATACTAGTATATGTGGAAATAGTTACTTAATTGAATCGTTACACAAATTGAGCAGAAAATTCCTTGTAAAATCCTATAATTCACTTATGGGAGAAAACTACATCGACGTACTAAATGATACAAATAAGGAACATGAAACAATACTAGAACTATTCAAAAAAGGCGATGCAGATGAGTTGAAGAAATTTATCCAGTTAACACATTGGAAAATCGACCATGCAAAATACAATGTAGCGGACGAATAAATCTGCTACATTGCACTTTAACTACTGATATGCGCCTTGGCATAGCCCCTTGACTTATGCCTAACTACATTTTTCTATCACTTTGCTAATGTCATCAGATATTAGCAAAGCTTGCCCTACTATTTCCTTAGGGCATTTATTATTATCCAGATTTACGCTTACATATCTCGCATTTTCATTTTGATACGTCATCTGCCAGAATGGGTATTTGATAATCGATGGCGTATTATATCCGATCCCTAGCTCTAAGAATAGAATATTTTTATCTTTATTTTGTGAAACGAATTTCGTATAATTATCACAAGCCGTGTGCCAGCCTTCATCCTCGACAAAATAGCTATCTTTTCTCAAATTAACTGTCATAGGTTCATTACACACTGGGCAATATGGCACTAACTCCGTAGGAACCTTCAAATCATCGAGATTTTCGAGCATTTCCATTACGATTTCTTCATTGTCATATGTTTTATCGTGACACCCTTTAGAACAAGCAAAAGTACCGTAATCACCCTGTGTATAAAAAAGTCTCTCTTTTGCGAAGTTATTGAGCCTGAAAAGATGATCCGCGTTTGTCGTTATTGCGAAGTGTTTTTTCTCACTAATTAATTCATGCAACATTTTGTAGCAGTCATTAACCTCCGCATTGTAGCGATTGTGATAAATATGTTTGCACCAATATCCCCATAGTTCTTCGGGTGTTTTAAAAGGATAAAAAGCTGACGAATACATATCTGTAAGATTGTATTTTTTGATATACTCTGGGAATAAATGTTGGAAGCGTTCGCCACCATAGCGAAGTCCCGCCGAGGTAGAAAGTCCGGCACCTGCTCCGACAAGAATTACTTCCGCCTCGCTTATCATATCTTTTAGCCTATTGATTTTCTCCAAGTTGTTCCCTGTAGAGTTCGTAGTCTTTGTCTTTGAATACATTAAAAATCACCTCGATTTCACTATTGTTCTTTTCTAATATGTCTTTAACAGTTCGGACCGCAATTTTCACAGCGACATCATTAGGAAAATGAAATTCGCCTGTCGAAATACAACAAAAGGCTATACTTTTTAAATTATTAGAAATAGCCAATTCCATGCAGCTTTTATAACAATCTTCAAGAAGGGTACAATCTTTTTCCGTTAAGTCACCATAAATGATTGGACCTACGGTATGTATAACATTTTTGCTTGGGAGGTTATATGCAGCTGTGATTTTTGCTTTTCCAGTAGGTTCGTCGTGCCCTTGCTTTTGCATTATTTCGTGACAGTCTCTTCGTAATTGCAATCCCGCAGCTGAATGAATTGCATTATCTATACATCCATGACATGGCGCAAAACATCCTAGCAGCGCGGAGTTTGCGGCATTCACAATAGCATCGACTTCTAGTTTAGTGATATCTCCTTGCCAAAGGTAAATTCGATTGTTTTTCTTAGTCGGCTGCAAATCCGATAACTTGACAATTCCTTTTTGTAGCGTTTCATTTTTCAAAAACTCGTCCTGCAAATTTAAAAAGGAATCTTCTAGTGGCATAGGCGGCCTAATATTCATTAAGGAACGTAGCAACCTTTTCTGAGAAAATTCATCTTTTATAAAACGCGCCGCTTGCTCTTTGTTTTCGGGCATTTCATATAAGAGTATTTCATTTAATTTTAGTAATAACTCTATCATCTTTTATTCTCCGACACGGTTTCGTTACGAATACAATGCTTTAACATTATGACTCTCAGTTAATTATAACAAAATATTAAACGCATATCCAGCTATTACAGCAACAATGAAGATACATAATATAAATG
>CAYJGJ010000012.1:0-6259 GCA_964370025.1 uncultured Oscillospiraceae bacterium | reverse complement strand
CTACTATTTCTAATTACATATTGATACTATAGAGTATCTGTGATAACATAAATGCATATTAAACCTTATTATTTCTACATTTTCATATATTATTGGGAGAAAAAAATGAAGCTAATAGCAGTTAAATGCCCTAATTGTGGAGCAAAGATAAAAGTAAACAGAGAAGATAAAATATACACCTGCAACTACTGCAGATACGATTTATTTTTGGACTCAGGAGAATCTAGAGAGCCTTTTAATTTGGAAGATGCACAAGCAATACTAAAACTACCAACCGAAAAAGCTCTTAAAACATTTCTCATAATTAAAGTGGCTTTCGTGGCGATATTCTTCCTTATTATGGCAATTGTTCTTTTTGGAATGTTCAATATTTTCAACTCGAGGGGAGTAGGTTCCTACAACATGTTTATTGACGATATAGGCGTAGTTAATTACTCTAGAACTTCAAGTTTATTAACTGAAGTAGCCAACACCATGACAGAATCCGAAGAAATTATCACCGTTACTTTCGATGGAGATGATATTACAAATATTGATGAAATTACAGCATTGAGTAATCAAATAAAAGATTCAACGATGCTATACATACCAGAGTATAGAATTTCAAATGAAATGGATGAAGATGGAAGAATCAATAGAATCATAATAGAATCTCTGCCACCAAATCCCGAAGATTTTAATAACTCAATCGATGACATTGGAAATATGAGCGGAGTTTTTGTATCGCTACTGATAGAGGATGTTATTGATATTAATACCCAAACTAACAGGGAAGTTGTTATTATATTAAACGGCACTGCACATAAAACAATGGAAGAATTGCAAAATGCTGTATTAATTGTAGATCAACCTTTCACCGACTACGCAGTCACTAATGAGAGAGATGCAGAAGGGTATATTATAAAAATTACGATTACATCGATATAAGAATTAGAACAGAAAAGTCGGTTTTATGCATTTATTTCGCAATATTCTAAAGCCGTATTAGTATATACATTTGTAGCGTGGTACAATTCCTCTATATCAATGTACTCATGAACTGTATGTGCTACACTCAAAGAGCCTGGTCCCATTACTACACATTTACTATCTGTCTGAGCGCTAATTGGACCTGCATCACTCCAACACGGCAATGCATTTATTATTCCTTCACGTCCTTCTAAGGCAATTGCACTTTTTATTGCTACAACAAACTCATCATTTTCATCTGTGCAAAATGGAGTATGTGGTAACATTGGCTCTTCTTCAGTTGCGAATATATCATCAATAATAGCCTCAAATCTACTGTCTTCTTTTTTTAATTGTGATGCAATTTGCCTTAATTCTGAATAAACTTGTTGAATGCTCTCCGAAGGCACACATCGGCGATCCAGACTAATAATACACTCATCGGGAACCGTACTTGGTTGATCCCCCCCTTTGATGGTTGCAATGTTTATTGTGGGAACGCCCAATATCGGATGCTTTCGAGAATTCAAAACGGGAACATACTCAGAATATATTTTATTAACAAATCTTGCCGCCATCTCTATTGCATTAATTCCATTTTCACTATCTCCGCCATGGACTTTTTTCCCTTTTATTGTTACCTTTATCCACTCTAACCCTTTATGCCCTACGGATATTTTCATATTGGTAGGTTCACCCATGATAGTTGCGTCCGCAATAAAATTTTCTTGGATCAAATGCTCTACACCACGCCCTTGCTCTTCTTCATCTGCTAATCCGGAGAACATTAAATCACCTTTGAGCTTTATCCCACTTCTTTTTACAGCCACCATTGTTGCCATCATCGAGGCAATTGGTCCTTTCATATCGCATGCACCTCTTCCGAAAACTTTCCCTTCTTTGACAATACCATCAAAAGGATTTACCATATCGTATGGAGGCACAGTATCAATATGCCCTGACAGCATTAAAGATTTACCATTACCGTAGCCTTTAATCTGCGCATAAACATTGTATCTTCCAGGTCTTATTTCAACTAACCGGCTTTCAACCCCTTCTTTTTCGAAGAAGTTATTAATAAACTCAGCAACTTCTTTTTCTTGATCTTTCATAAAAGAATAACTTGGAATTTGTATTAATTTCGACGTTAATTCCGCAATATCAATTTTCTCAATTTGTTTTTTAATTATCTCTTTCATTTTTCACCTAAACTCAAAGCTACTTGTATAAATGTAATTCATATTCTTTCCTTTGCATTCATATGCAAATTGCACCTTTTTACTGCATGCTTTTTAAGTACTCTATTGGTCCTTTTTCATATAAATTATTGCCCTCGCAGTCAATAATTACATCTAAAGGGAAATCATGTACTTCCAAGCGAAAAATAGCCTCCGCTCCCAAATCTTCATATGCTATCACATCAGCTTTTTCGACACACTCAGAGTACATCGCACCTGCACCACCGATTGCTCCGAAATATACTGCTTTATATTTTTTCATAGTCTCAATTACTTCTTCGTTTCTCTTCCCTTTTCCTATCATACCTCGGTTACCGAGTTCCATCAACTTCGGGGAATATAGATCCATGCGATAGCTCGTAGTTGGCCCTGAGGAACCGATTACTTGATTTTCTTTTTTAGGACTTGGCCCAACGTAAAAAATTATGCTATCTTGCAAATCAAAAGGCAACTCTTCTCCTTTTTCAATTGACTCGATTAAACGCTTGTGAGCGGCATCTCTCGCGGTATATATTGTGCCCGAAAGCAAAATGCTATCTCCACATTTTAGAGAAATAACTTTCTCTTTTGTTAATGGCGTAGTTAAGTGTTTTTTCATTTATGGTCGCACTCCATCGTTAAATATCATTAAATTTCAATACTTTTATGTCTAACTACGTGGCAGTTAAGATTAACAGCCACGGGCAAACCCGCTATATGAGTAGGCATTGTTAGAATATTTACAGCAAGTGAAGTGGTTTTGCCACCCAATCCCATAGGTCCAATCCCTTTGGAATTTATTTCATTTAATATTTCTGCTTCTAACTTTTCATAATATTCATCTGCATTTTTTTCATCAAGCGGTCTAAGCAAAGCTTTTTTTGCAAGCAGCGCGGCTTTATCAAAATTACCGCCTATTCCAACCCCTACCACCGTAGGGGGACACGGATTAGGCCCTGCATCTTCCACTACTTTTAATACAAAGTCTTTTATCCCATTAACTCCATCAGATGGACTTAACATTTTGATTTGACTCATATTTTCACTGCCAAATCCCTTCGGGGCCACTGTTATTTTCAATTTGTCTCCGTCTACAAAATCATAATATATAATTGCAGGAGTATTGTCTTTAGTATTTTGACGAATTAGAGGATCATTCACAACGGATTTTCTCAAATATCCTAATTCATAACCTTGTCTGACGCCTTCATTTATGTCATTTTCTATATTTCCATCCAAAAAAACGTCTTTTCCTATTTCCAAAAAAACGCACGCAATTCCGGTATCCTGACATGTTGGAACTAGTTTTTTTTCAGATGTTTCATAATTCTCAATTAATGAATCTAATATTTGCTTTGCCCTAGGAAAAGTTTCTATCTCTCTACATTCATTAAGCTTATCTTTAACATCGTCCTCAAGAATACAACACGCCGCTATACATAATTTTCTTATAGGTTCGATTACTGCTTCAGTTTTTATTACTCTCACATTCTTCCCTTTTCTTATACTTTCAAGAGTGTTCTTTCATTTCCCATAATTCAGTTGCGATTTCAGACCTTGCCTGTAATTCTTTGGCAGCTATATTCTATTTAGCCCTAGTCTGATTGCCTCGTCGGCGACTGCACGGGAAACATCTTTTACAACATTTTCGTTAAAAACATCAGGCAATACATAATCAGGATTTAGCTCACTTCTTGGGATTGCATTAGCAATGGCCCTAGCTGCTACTTCTTTCATTGAATCTGTTATTACTTCAGATCGTACAGATAGAACACCGTGAAAAATACCTGGAAATGCTAGCACATTGTTTACTTGGTTCGGAAAATCTGAACGACCAGTTCCTACAACTGCCGCGCCTGCTCTTTTTGCGATGTCGGGCATTATCTCAGGAACAGGATTCGACATTGCAAAGATAATCGGGTCCTTTGCCATCGAACGCACCATTTCTTCAGTTACAATTCCAGGTTTCGACACCCCGATGAAAATATCGCTTCCCTTCATGGCATCGGACATGCTTCCCTTTAGCATACTTTTATTTGTCACTTGCGCGATCTCTTCCTGAGGAATGCTATTATATGTAGCGCCTTGGTAAATTGTTCCTTTACTTCCACACAAAATAATATCGGAAAAACCTACTTGTAGCAAAAGTTTAGCAATAGAGATTCCAGCGGCACCTGCACCACTTATTACTATCTTAACTTTATCGGCATCTTTTTTAGTTAGTTCTATCGCGTTCAAGATTCCTGCCAAAGTAATGATTGCAGTTCCATGTTGATCATCATGAAACACGGGAATATCGCACGATTTCTTTAACTCTTCTTCAATTTCAAAACATCCCGGAGCTGAGATGTCTTCTAGGTTAATTCCACCGAAACTCTTCGAAATATCCGTGACAGTTTTTATAAAATCTTTTGGATTCTTTGAATTTACACAAATGGGAATGGCATCTATTCCTGCAAATCGCTTAAACAATGCACATTTCCCCTCCATTACTGGCATAGATGCAGAAGGGCCTATGTCACCTAACCCCAAGACAGCGGTTCCATTAGTAATAACCGCTACCAAATTCCCTTTTCCTGTATAATCGTACGCTAGGGATTCATCCATGTGAATTTTCAAACAAGGTTCTGCCACGCCGGGAGTGTAGGCAATCGCTAACTCTTCTCGTGTGTTGATTGGGGCTTTAGTAATCACTTCCAATTTCCCTTGCCATTCTTTGTGTTTGTTTAATGCTTCAATTTTGTTGTCCAAAGTGTTCTCCTTCTATTGTTTGTAATATGCAAATTTAGGATAAGTTACTCTTACCAAAATACTACAAAATGCTCTAACTGTCAATATTCAAACGTGCTACGTTAAAGTGTAAATTTCGCATCTTTACGATACGGTTACAATTATGATATACTATACATACGGGATTTTTCCATAAATTTAATGTTATAGGAGAGGATTGATTATGATCAGATCAAGTATAGAATCAGAAAAGAGCACCTTAGAGTTAGTTGCCGATATGATGGTTACTGCGGCGAAAACTGCACCTAAGGGGAGCGGGAAGGATAATGTCGTTTCCATGATCTTATCCGGAGACGAAAAGCTAGAACTGTCAGATACAATGAGAAAGCTAAGCGAAGAATACGGCGAGGCTTTCATCGAAAGAGATGCTAACAACCTAGATGAATGTGATCTCGTCGTTATTATTGGCGTGAAATATAGTCCCTTTGGATTGAATAACTGCCACCTTTGCGGATTTGAAAATTGCAACGAAATGCATCGAAGTGGAGCTATGTGTGCGTTCAACATCACAGACCTTGGAATTGCAATAGGCTCTGCCGTTTCTATTGCTGCCGACCATAGAGTGGATAACCGAGTTATGTATTCCGTAGGAAAAGCGGTAATAGCGAATAAACTATTTAATGAAGATGTGCGGATATGCTATGGAATCCCACTATCTGCAACTTCGAAAAGTATATTCTTTGACAGAGCACCAGGTTCGGTTTTGAGATAGTTAAAGAAGAAAAGACAAAAAAAATTAGGGAACAATATAGCAATAAGCTATGCGGTTCCCTTTTAAAACCATCAAACGATTCCCATACACCATTCGACTCCGATAGCTACAATTACCACTAGCGCAGAAATAATAAATCCATGCAACATAGGTGCAAAGCCAGATTTTTTCATATCTCTTATGTTGGTACCCATTCCAATAGCAGCAAGGGATGCGACCATTAGAAACTTGCTTACCTCCTTCAAAAACAATGAAAGCTCACTAGGAATTAGACCAATACTATTTAATACAGATAATGCGACAAACCCTAATATAAACCACGGGAAAATTGACAGAAAATTAACTTTGCTTCTCGCTTTTTCTTTGTTCTTGAGCGCATCCACTTCATCTTCTAGAATCTCAGCTTGTCTGTTTAAATTCTCCATTTTGTCATGTTGACTCACCTCGTATTTTTCAGCTTTTTGATTGAGATGTAAAAAAGCCTCATCATATCTAAGTCTTTCCTTATATTTAATTCGAATATTAATATATGCAAAAACCAACACAGTTGGAATAATGGCTAGAGTTCTTGTAAGCTTAACCATTGTTGCAA
>CAYJGJ010000011.1:6369-35502 GCA_964370025.1 uncultured Oscillospiraceae bacterium | reverse complement strand
GATTTCAGTCCTTCCCCTTTCTAGCGAACATGGCAAAGAAATGGAAACAAAAGTAGTTCCTTTGAAATTTGCAAATGGATATTCTTTGCTCGAGATAGAAATTGTAACTGGACGAACACACCAGATTAGAGGACACTTGGCAAAAATAGGATTTCCAATAATTGGCGATGCCAAATATGGAAATTTTCAAGTTAATCGTGAAGTCCAAGCAAAGTTCAATATAACGACTCAATTGCTTCATGCATATAAATTAGAATTTTGTGAATGCGAAGGGCGTTTAGAGTATCTGAACGGAAAAGAAGTTACGTCCGATTTACCACCTGAGTTTGACAGTATAGGCAAGCGAATATTTAAATAAGTATCTAAAGTATATAAAAGAATGGATTAGGCAAATATGTTAAAGTTTTTGAAGGATTTAGTGGTAGATGTAGTAATAGTTGGTGTTATATTGTTCGTAGTCATCCAATTCGTAAGTCCTGCAGTAGTGCGAGAGGAATCTATGCAGCCGAATTATTACAACGATGATTATTTGCTAATGGATAAATTATCATACATGCTGGGAGATCCTGAACGTGGAGATGTCATTATTTTTCAAAGTAATGACGTAGAGGAAAGTGACGAAGTGAAGTATCTAATTAAGAGAATAATTGGACTTCCAGGCGAGACTATTGAAGTTACGCAAAACGGTGTTTATGTCGACGGTGAGCTGATTCTAGAAGACTATGTGAAGGACGGTATTACCACTAGTGTTGAGGTTAGTGCAACATTAGGCGAAGATGAGTACTTCGTGATGGGAGATAATCGGACAGTAAGTAACGATAGTCGTTACTTTGGCCCGATATCGGGAGAGTCGATTCTCGGCAGAGCATTTTTAAGAATACTTCCGCTTACGGATTTTGGATTCACAAAATAAATAATGCAGCTAGACTATAAAACTTGCGATTATCATATTAATAAAAACTTTAAATTAACAGAAAGAATATCATGGGTAAAAAAGAAATAAAACTCATAGCAAATAACAAAAAAGCACGTTTCGATTACTTTATTGAAGAAACGTATGAGGCGGGCATGGTCTTGACGGGCACGGAAATAAAATCTATCCGTGCAGGCAAGGCAAATATTAAAGAAAGTTATGCAAAGATAGAAAATGGAGAGATTGTTATTATTGGAATGCATATAAGTCCATACGAGCAAGGGAATATTTTTAATGTAGATCCTTTGCGAACTCGCAAGCTACTATTGCATAAAAAAGAAATAAGAAAACTAATAGGACTGACGACTCAAAAAGGTCTAACGCTTGTTCCCCTTAGGCTTTATATCAATGAAGACGGACGGGCAAAATTAGAAATTGCAGTCGCTCGAGGTAAAAAGAACTACGATAAGCGAGAGACTATCGCAAAAAAAGATGCAGAACGCAAAATAGATAAGAGTATGAAAAATAGATTTTAAAATGAATAAATATAGAAAACCGGATCAAATTAAAAGAGCGATGTATTTACTACATCGCTTCAATTATTTTAAATACTACTTCCGCAGTAGATTCTGCTACTTTTTCTAGGTTATCCCAGAATTCTCCTTTTCTATTTTCGACTTCTTCCTCACCATCACTTATTCCTTTTACGAATCCAAAAGGAATATTATTCATCAAAGCGCATTGTGCGACTCCACCTGCTTCCATTTCACAGCACATACCACCAAATTCATTGTATATTTCTTCGATTTTTTCCTCAGAAACTACAACCATGTCTCCGCTTACTATTCTTCCAAAATGGATATTGGAAAAGTCTTTCAAAGTAGACTTCGCTGTTTCGATAAAGTGAGGATCACAAGGCATTTCTACCATTTTTAATTCTGTCAATTCGCCCTTTTTGTATCCAAATGCGCTAGTGTCAAAGTCATGTTGTACAACATCGAGGCTCACAACAACATCATTCATCCTCAAAGACTTGTCTACTCGTCCGGAAGTTCCCATATTTAAAATAAAAGATGGTTTATATTGTGTAATAGCGATTTGTGCACACAACGCTGCACTTACTTTACCCGTTCCACATGCGCTACATGCAATTTCTTTACCTTTGTAGTCATACATGTTATAAGTAAATGGTCCAAGCACCTCAGTTTTCTTCAATTCACATTTTTCTATGAATTGCAATTCCTCTAGCATCGAGGCAAGTACTAATATCATATCTATCTCCTTTAAAATAATCGGGGGAAGATTATCTCTCCCCCCATTGATTTTGAATTGAACGCTTTATTGCGAAGCTTCTCTTCTCATAATATGAAAATATATTACTCTAGTGTCGCTTCATCTTTTGTTAGATTCTTTTTAATCCAATCTTTACCTTCTACTATGCGAGTAACTATCATAGACGATAGAGTATCTCCGGAAGCATTGATCATTGTAGCAGGTGGATCTACTAGGAATCCTATTGTTGCAATAATAGGGAACGCTTCAGGGGGGAATCCATATATGTTTACGATAAAGAGCTCTCCTACTAGGCCACCCCCTGGCACTCCAGACATGACCACTCCGCCCATAACGGATATAAAGATAGCTGGTATCCACACATCTAACCCTGTAAAGTCTTGACCGAAGATTCCAAACAAGAATGATATTTTTAGTATAGAGGAAATACAAGTTCCATCCATATGCATAGTTGCGCCTATAGGAAGTACGATGTCACGAACATCCTTAGGAACACCAATTTTTTGGCAAGCTGCAAGGTTAACAGGCAGTGTAGCTATTGAGCTTCCAGTTGCAAAAGAAGTTACAGCTGGAGGCATGATGTTTTTTGAGAATAATCGCCAGCCTTCTTTTCCGCCTGCGATATATGCATAAATTGAGAACATTATGACAAAGTATGCAGCGCATAGTGGATAGTAAATTAACATCGCTCTCGCGTATGATCCCAGTAGTTGAGGGCCAAACTCTCCGATAAGTGCAGCAAAATAAGCTCCAAGACCGATTGGTGCATATAACATAATTACAGAAATAAATTTCATTAGTACTTTCGAAAGTGCTTCCAACCCTTTAGCAACCATATTGTCTTTGCCACCAGTTGCACTTACGCAATATCCGAAAATGATTGAGAAAACTATCAATGGTAACATGTTGCTTTTTGAAAGTAAGTCTACGAAGTCAGGAACTGTAATTGCTTTTACAATTTGTTGCGGTAAACTGATTTCTTCCAGTTCCCCTGGACTTTCCATAACGATTGAAGTTCCTTCAGCCGGTGGGAAAATTGTAACGACGATAATGATTAAAACTGCCGCGATCAGGCCTGTTCCGAAGAACACACCGAACATGTTTCCAAGGATTTTTCCTAATCTTTTCATGCTGAGCATGTTTCCTACCGCACTAGCGATAGTAATAAATACTAGTGGGACAACTGCTGTAAACATTAGATTTATAAAGATTTCACCTAATGGTTTGAGGGCAATTGCGTCTTCTCCCATGACGAGTCCGATGACGGATCCTGTTGCAATACCCAAAAGCAGAACGATTGGGAACCTATAGTTTTTCCAAAAACTATTCCCATTGCTAATTTTTTCTTGCATGATTTCCTCCTAATTCTTTTATATAATAACAAATAAAAATTTATCTTGCTTGTACGAGCAGTGTACATATTATATAGTAATGATTTTTATTCGAACATTTCGTCGCTTTTAGGAAATACTCCGAATAAACCACCAGTATGAATGTATAATATATTATCATATTTGTCAAATGTGCCTTTATTGATCTCCGCTAATAATCCTTTCATAGCTTTTCCAGTGTAAACCGGATCGAGAATTACGGCGTCGTTTTGCGCTATTTCTTTGATAGTCTGGAAGTCTTCTTCGCTGTTTAGGGCATATCCTTCCCCAACGTATCCATCAAGAATTTTGATATTATCGAAGGTTACGTCGTTAAGGCAAGGAGCAATTTCTTTGCTTTCTATTCCTATTTTAGTGATTTCTTTTGTGAAATATTCTGCGGAGTCACATACATTTATTCCAATTATATCTTTGCCCAATTTTAAATACTCGTTTCCGATATATAGTCCAGCATAAGTTCCTCCCGATCCTATTGCACATACTATTGCATCGAAAGTGATTCCCATTTCTTTTTCTTGCGTAACGATTTCGTCTATTGCATTCATATATCCAAAATTACCTATGCCAAACGATGCTCCTACTGGAATAGTGTAGCCCTTCTTGCCCTCGCTTTTTAACTTCTCAGCGATTTTGGACATTTGAAAAAGTCCATCACCTTTAAATTCCTCTTTGGATACCAGTGTAATGTCAGCTCCCAACAAAATATCCAATAGATAATTACCAGCTTTAGGCGGGTTCGGGGGCGTTCTTAATACTAGGCTGCAATCTAAACCATACATTTTTGCGACAGCCGCAGTTGCTCTTGCATGGTTTGATTGTATTCCGCCGCAAGTAATAAGTGTAGTTGCACCCATGTCTATAGCTTCTTTTACCGCATATTCTAGCTTGCGTACTTTGTTGCCTGAAATTTCGATACCGGTATAGTCATCCCTTTTTATATAGATGTTTTTCTTGTGCTTTTTCGATGTGTTTTCTAGTTTCTCAATCTTTGTAGGTAAGTTTGCGATATTTAGCTTTTGTGGAAAATTATTGTTCATAGTTTTTCTCCTTCTATTAACAACGTGGCTAAAAATAGTCTTCGTCTATTATTTTGCCATAAGATACTATATTGGTCGGTCCTATCAAGGCTAGCTCTTCAACATTATTATTTATATATTTAATCTCGATTGAAAGCTCTCCTCCAGGCACGGAAAAATCGATTTTGGGGGTTTTTACTATATCATCAAGGAAAAGAGCCAAGGCGACAGCTCCTGTTCCTGTACCACATGCTAGCGTGAAATCCTCGACACCTCGTTCATATGTTTTTTCTATTATAATATCATTGTCTCCAAAGTCATAAAAATTGACGTTAGTTCCTTTTGGAAATATTGGATGATATCTTAGTTGTTTTCCCAGTTTGCGTAGTTCAGATTCGTCAGCGTTAGCTAGATTTTCGTATTGATAAATGATGTGAGGAATCCCGGGATTTCCTAACTCAATATATGAGTAGTTGTGGTTTTTTCCGTCCAGCGCAAGTGTTTCGTTGAGGTTAATAAGTGTAGGTAAATTGAGAAGAATTTTATACTTCCTCTTGTCTATTCTACTTCCAGATACATAACCTGCAACGGTTTCGATCAGCATCTCTTCTTTTGCCACACCTTCTTCAAACGCATAACGCGCAATGCAACGAGCCCCGTTTCCGCACATTTCTGCAATGCTACCGTCAGCATTATAAAAGCGCATGCGGAAATCTCCATCTTCTTCGGGAACGTCTAATGCCATAAACCCATCTGCTCCTACAGAGTTTCCTCTTTGGCAAAAACGACGAGCCATATCGGGAAAAAGCGCGGGATCTAACTTTTGTTTGATATTGTTGATTACAATAAAATCATTGCCTGCACCTTGCATCTTAGTAAAGTCCATGAATTATCCTCGCATTCTATTATTATTTGAGATTTAACATATGAATAGCATCAAAGTTTAGCTAGTTGGTCTCGGTATAATCGGCGCTAATTCTTTATAATTGACAGGTGGTATAAACGCAATAAGCTATTTTAATCTGTCGGGTACGATATGATTAACAATCAATTGTTCATATTCCTGTCTCTTTGAAATAATATCACTTTTTCCATCTTTGACAAGAACTACTGCAGGAATTAAGCTACTATTGTAATTGGATGCCATTACATATCCATAAGCCCCGGTCGAATATACGGCAAAAATATCTCCAGCTTCTGCACTGTTCGGAATTTTTATATCTTTGATTAGCACATCTCCCGATTCGCAAGCTTTGCCAGCAATCGTAACGATGTCGTCGGCTGCTATATCAGCCTTGTTAGCAACTATTCCAGTATACTTCGCACCATACATAGCAGGTCTAATATTATCTATCATTCCGCCATCTATAGACACGTATTTTCGAACCCCTTCTATATTTTTGATTTCGCCGATGGTGTAGAGAGTGTATCCTGCTTCTGCAATTACACTTCGTCCTGGTTCAATTACGACTGCAGGACGCTTTACATTCATTTGGTTGTAAAAAGCTTCTATTTTTCGCATTACAGGGTCTATGTAGTAAGAAAGTGGCATTATGGGTTCATCCGTGTATCGTACACCAAACCCACCGCCTACATTTAGCTCGGTTAAATCATAATTAAATCTGTTTTTTATCTCTTTTGCAAGTGATAATATGACCTCAGTGGATTGAATGAATGGTGAGTTGTCGAAAATTTGGGATCCGGCATGGAAGTGTAATCCCAAAAAATTAATCTCAGGCGCATTAATCGCCTTTTCTACATATGGAAATAAGATATCTTCATCAATTGGAATTCCGAACTTTGCGTCTTTTTTTCCAGTTGTCAAATAGTCGTGCGTATTAGCTTCAATTTCCGGCGATATTCTAAACAGAACGTTGGCCGTCTTATTTTTTGTTTTGCATAGCGCTACTATTCTATCTAATTCTTTTAATCCATCGACAATAAAACGTCCAACATTGTTATCTAATGCTATACTAATTTCGTAATCGCTCTTGTTGTTTCCATTGAACTCGATATGTTCAGCTGGAACCCCAGATTCAAGGGCAATAAATAGTTCTCCTCCAGAAACAACGTCTACAGATAGTCCTTCTCTATTTATTAATTTGTATATCGCGAGCATACTAAGTGCTTTAGAGGCGTATGCGATTCGAGTATTCTCATACTTATCAGTAAAATCGCGTTTCATTTCTTTGATTCTATTGATTATTTCATTTTCTGAATATACATACAAAGGCGTTCCATAAGTCTTTGTTAATTCAATAGTATTGCAATCGTCGATGTGCAATACTCCGTTAATAATATTTGTCATAGTAAGTAAGCTCCTTATTTTTAATTGAAAATCTATATTGCGTTTATCTATAACTCAGTCAATTCCAACCATTCGTGGTACGTTTCATCCAGTTGTGCTTGATTCTTGGCAAGCCTTTTGCTAAGATCATCTAGCTTGGTATAGTTGGACTGATTTTTGTCGTCATGCAATTCGATTTCAAGACTCTTTGCTATATTTTCGTATTCTGATATTTTTTTCTCTAGTTCATCTTTTTTCCTATTAATTCGCCTCTCCTCAGCTTCCTTCTGCTTAGACAGTGCACGAAGCTCGGATGTAGATAACTGCACCTTATTAGGCGAGTTATTGTGCGAGGCATAGAGGGAATTCGTTGTAAAGTTTACACTTGAAGTGGGAGTAGGAATCTCGTTCTCCTGATTCTGAATGAATGAGCCTATGTGCTTTTTCCCTGAGGAAATCTCATTCTTCTTTTCCACGTAGTAGTCGAATTTACCTAAATACTGTTTGACCCCATCTCGCTCTAGTTCTAGAATTTTGGTAGGAATTTTGTTTAGAAAATATCTATCATGCGATATTACTACTATCGCTCCAGGATAATCTAGCAATGCTTCCTCGAAAATTTCCTTAGATTCTATGTCCAGATGGTTGGTAGGTTCGTCTAGCAACAATACATTTGCTCCCGACATCATTAACTTTAGGAGGGAGAGCCGTGCTCGTTCCCCGCCACTAAGAGATTTGACTGGTAAAAATACTTGATCATTTTTGAATAGAAAACGCCCAAGCATTCCACGGATTTCTCCTTCACTATATAATCTATATGCACTATGTATTTCATCAATTACAGTTCCGTTATAGTTGAGCAGTTCTTGTTCTTGATCATAGTATCCGAAAAGAACATTGTGTCCAATTTTCAAATAGCCCGAGCTCTTGGGAATCTGTTGCATTATGATTTTGAATAATGTAGTTTTTCCAATACCATTGTCTCCGACTATACAGACTCTGTCGCCACGTCTGATATCGAGATCGACGTTCTGGAAGAGATGTTTAGTAGAGTAATGTTTCGATAAATCTTTAGCAATGATACATTCGTTGCCGCTCTTGCATTTTTCGTGGAAAGAAAGTTTGAGCCTGTCTTGCATCGCAGCGGGTTTTTCTAAGCGTTCTACATGTGCAAGTCGTTTCTCTCTTGACGCCGCACGCTTTGCGAGTTTTTCGGTTCCTCTTTGCTTAAATTCTCGGATTAGGTCCTCTTGTCTCCTTATTTCTTTTGCCTGATTGTTGAAAGATCGAAGCTCAATTTCTCTATTTTGTCGTTTCTTTTCGGCAAAATCACTATAATTCCCCTTGTATGAAAATAACGTCTTATGTTCTATTTCAAAAATCCTATTGACGGTTTCATCTAGGAAGTATCTATCATGCGATACGAGTATGATAGTTCCAGAATAATTGTGTAAGTATTGTTCCATCCACTTGAGCATACCGATGTCTAGGTGGTTTGTTGGTTCGTCTAATAGCAATATATCAGGTTTTTGAAGTAGTAGACAAGCAAGGGATAGTCTAGTTTTTTCGCCTCCACTAAGAGTGGAAATAGGTTTATCATAATATTCCTGTGAAAAAGCCATGCTGTTTAGTATCCCGTACATTTCACTCTTGTAGCTATATCCGCCCTGTTGCTCAAATTTTGACTGTAAGTTTGAAAGTTGATTGATCAACGAGTCGAGCTTAGCATTATTAGTATTGTCGTTAGAGGATATTGAAATTTCATCCGTTAGAGACTCGATTTTTGCCTCCAAATCATGAAAGTGCGAAAATATTTTACTAACTTCATTGATGACTGTAGAGTCAGAGTCGAAAGAGTCTTGTTGTTTGAGATATCCTATTTTGGCAGATTGGGCAATGAAATAATCTCCGTCAGTTCGTTCGATTTCTGAGGAAAGGATTTTGAGCAATGTAGATTTGCCCGCACCATTGAGCCCTACTATACCGATTTTATCTCCTTTATTTACATGGAAAGAAACGTCTTTAAGAATAACGTCAGTTCCATAGGTTTTTGATAAATTGTTTACTGATAATATTGTCATACGTTCTCCGTGCGAGTGATATACTGTTAGCGATGTGTTTGTGCGTTGTAATACTCTTCAATGTACTACGTTGTGATATGCATCGAGTAGCAAGTCGTCTCGTTCTCCATCAATATATTTATAGTAAGCTCTAGAAGCAATCATTGCGGCATTGTCTGTGCATAAATCAAACGATGGGCAATAAAAATCTATGCCTTCCTTTTCACATGCTTCTTTCAGCATTTGACGAAGTCTACTATTTGCTGCAACACCGCCGGCTAGTGCTAATTTTCTAATATTTTTATCTTTTGTCGCTGCTATTGTTTTTGTAACGACGACTTCTAATACAGCTTGCTGGAAACTTGCAGCAAGGTCTGGAATGTTGATTTCCTCGCCTGCTTGTTTTTTTGAATTAATGTGATTTAGAACTCCGGTTTTAGTTCCACTAAAACTAAAGTCGTAAGTTCCTTTTTCCAAATATACCCTTTTGAAATAAATTGCGTCAGGATTTCCATCCTTTGCTAATGAATCAATCTTAGGACCACCAGGGTATGAATATCCTAAAACTCTTGCAACTTTATCATATGCTTCCCCTATGGCATCGTCTCTAGTTTTTCCAATCAGGGAATACGTATTGTAGTCTTGAACTTCGACTATTTCTGTGTGCCCTCCCGAGACTACTAATGCAATGAACGGCGGTTTTAGAGTTGGGTGCGTTATATAATTCGCGCAAACATGGGATTGTATATGATGCAAACGATATAGCTTTCGCGGTTGCAATTCCTACAAGCAAAGCTCCCACGAGGCCAGGTCCATAAGTCACACCGATATGGTCAACATCGTCGAGTGAAATATTAGCCTTGTTTAGTGCTTCATCCAGTACCATGTTGATATTTTCTAGGTGATGTCGCGAAGCTATTTCTGGGACCACACCTCCGAATTTTTCGTGTATTTCTATTTGTGATGAGATGACATTAGATAAAACCTCTCTGCCATTCAAAAGTACGGCAACAGAAGTATCATCACAACTTGTTTCTATTCCTAACGTAACAATTTTATCATTTTTCATTATATGCTCCGATTAGCCAGATATTTAAATGAGGAAGTATATTATATAAACAACAATATCTAATTTACTATTAATATATTACATAACTATCTTTCATGAATTAAGATGAGTGCATCTTCTCCATTATTGGAATAGTAGTTTTTTCGCAGAGAAATTCTTTTAAAATTATGTTTTGTATAAAGTTCGATTGCCGCCGTATTTGAAATTCGCACCTCTAGTATGAATCGGCGAGTTTCTTGAAAAGAAATATTATTTATTAATGAATCGAGTAGATGAGAAGCTACATTTTGCTTTCTATATTTTAATGCGGTTGCAATATTGAAAATGCTGCATTCATCATATACAAAACGTACAGATAAATATCCAATTAGTTCATCATTGTAGAATGCAAGCAAATATTGCATTCCATTTTCGTTATTTATTTCTTTAGTTATTTGCTCGGGATCTTGGGATTCAGAAAAACTTTGGTTATGAAGTTCACAAATCATCGATGCATGTTTACTCTCCGCAGTGATGATACGGAATTCTGGCAATTCGACGATGCATTTTTCGGATGGTCTTACTGATCTATTCATATGCAGTTCCATTGCTATAACAGCTGTTTTCGAGCGCGACGTCTATCGAGCTCTCCTGATTTCAAGTTAGTCTCAGCCTCGGTTTCTCTCATGTAGTCTGGCATAAGGTCGAAATATGAGATCGTCTCCCCGCTAGTCCATTTCTTTAAGGCACACCTAGCTATAAGGGAAGATCTTTGATATCTCTCTGATAGTGGAGCAAAGGTATATGATTTTTGCATGGTTTCTATTATGATATCTTCATACGCATCTATTCCATCTCCATAGAAGTATACGTGTTTGATATCTGAATTATTTAATTTAGAAACTATGTCTTCTATCATGTATTGTCTAGGCGGCAGGAAATCTTCATCTATCAGTTGCTTAGATAACGGCGTATTCTTGTCCGAATTATATTTGATTGAATGGTCGTTTTCGTCATGATATGCGATGGGAGTATCCATAATTTGATTGTGAAAAATTGCGCCGTAGACTTGTCTTCTTCTTGCATTTAAGATTATACATGTCGCGGAATGTGATTCTAATTTTTGGGCTTGCGCATAAGCAATATTGTCTCCTTGGTTGTCGGCTAGATTGAGATTCTCCGTAGGCTGCAAACTTGCAAAAAGGCGAAATGAATCTAGCGTGGGAATGCTAATGCATGGAAGTGAAAGAGCTTGTGCTATTGCGCGTGCGGAAGAAACTCCTATTCGAATTCCGGTGAATGAACCAGGTCCGATTGAGCAAGCTATTGCCATGACATCATTGATAGAAATGTTGGATTCATCCATGAGTGAATCGGTCATATTCATCAAGTGTTTTAGATGATTCATTTTGTCGCTAGTTGTTTTTTCGACTATATTGCCGAGTTCATCTATGAGCGCGACAGAGCCAAGTTGAGAAGTCGTGTCAAAAGCCAAGATATACATGGTAAGGATTACTCCTTTCTATAAATTAAAGTTCAATGTGTAAATTCTATCGTAAATTGAGGCCCCATATTCGATATGTATTTTCTTTGTGTGAGGTGGTAATATATCTTCTATCAGATTCGCCCACTCAATAATACAAACGCCTTCACCATAAAAGTAATCGTCAATTCCTATGTTAAAAAGCTCCTCAGGATCGTGAACTCTATACACATCGAAATGGTATAAAGGAAGTGACGTTCCCAAATATTCTTTTACGATATTAAAAGTAGGACTTGTAATATCTTCTGATATTCCAAGTCCTTTTGCAATTGCTTTCGTTATGGTAGTTTTTCCCGTTCCAAGATCCCCTACAAGAGCAAGAATATCCCCTTTTTTTAGTAGTTGCGCAATCGAAACTCCGAGTGCGTTTGTATCTACTTCGCTGTTGCCTTTAATTATTTGCATCAATCATCCTATACTATATCAATTCTATTTACCCGTGCTTGCCTGTATTGCTCGGTTCTATAAATCGTTAGATGTAATACTTATCTTTATATTCTTGTACCAAACTGTGGAAATCATCGTTGTCTTTGCGTTTCATTTGATGCATATACTCGTGAGTTTCAAATGAAGCCTTTGAAAGTTCAATAAGTGCTACCGCTATGTTTGAACAGTGATCGGAGACTCTTTGATAGTTATTCAAAATGTCTTGCAAAACAAATCCTAATTCAATTGTACAGTTGCCCGCTTTTAATCGAGCAATATGACGTGTTTTAGATTTTTCTACTAAAGAATGAATTACAGTTTCAATAGGTTCCACTTTATTTGCTAAGTTGATATCGTTGTAATCAAAAGCATTAAAAGTGATTAAGACAACTTCTTGTAATGCAGCAGTAATTACTTCAAGCTCTTCCTTTGCTTCTTCTGAGAATCTTATGTTTTTTTCTTTCATTTCTTTTCCTGCGGAAACAATGTCTGTAGCATGGTCACTTATTCTTTCAAAATCGCTTATCGTATGTAGTAATTTAGAAATTTGCATACTGTCATCATCCGAAAGGTCATGGCTCGATAACTTGACGAGGAAAGAGCCGAGTCTATCTTCGTATTTATCAACTTTACGCTCTATATTGACAATTTTCTTTTCCTTTTCCGGGGTATAGTCATAGAGACAATCAACCGCTCTGACGATAGATTTTTCTGCTAATCTAGCCATTTCTGTTGTGAGGTGATTGCATTCTGAGAGTGCAATAGATGGTGTATTCAGTAGTCTTTCATCCATGAATGCCACATCGTGTTTTTCATCCTCATCGTCGTCACCCTTGATAATTCTTTGAGAAAGAGACACGAGTACGTTTGCAAATGGCATTAATAGTAGAGTAGTCGTGATATTAAATACGGTATGGAGCACTGCGATTCCTGCGGGGGTAATCATTTCTTTGAGGATTGGTAAATCGAAGGCTACACTTGCAATCTGGAATGCTAACAAGAATAAGGTAGTCCCGATTACATTAAATAATATGTGGATAACAGCTACTTTTTTTGCGCTTTTTCCTACTCCAAAACTGGAAATGAGCGCTGTAACGCATGTTCCGATATTTTGTCCCATTATGATTGGGAATGCCATTTCGTAAGAAATGACACCAGTCAAAGCTACTGCTTGAAGTATGCCGACAGATGCGGACGAACTTTGGATTATAGCAGTAATTCCTATACCGATAGCAAGTCCTATTAACGGATTATTGAATGCTGCCATCGCCTCGGAGAATTCAGGCATATCGGCAAGCGGAGAAACCGCGTCGCTCATCATTCCCATTCCGAAAATTAAAAGAGCAAATCCTATTAATGTTGTTCCGATATCTTTTTTCTTGCTCGTTTTCGCTGTCATATGTAGGATTATTCCGATAAATGCTAATATTGGAGAAAATGAATCAGGTTTTAGCATCTTAATGAAAAAATTGCTGCTTTCAAGACCGACTAAACTAAGTAGCCAGGCGGTGACAGTCGTTCCGACGTTTGATCCCATAATTACGCCTACAGAGCTTGACAATTGCATGATTCCCGAGTTAACAAGCCCTACAAGCATTACCGTAGTAGCAGAAGAACTTTGAATTAGAGCTGTAATTAGGATTCCTAAAAAAAGGCTTTTCCATTTGCTGGAGGTCATTTGCTTCAAAATTTGTTCAAGCTTGCTTCCTGCTAATTTTTCCAACCCATTAGACATTTCCCCCATGCCAAAAATGAAAATAGCAAATCCGCCTAATAAAGTAAATAAACTAAAAATATCCATGCTTTACCTTTCTCATAAAAATAGAAATTTTTCATTGTTTTTGTCTGTATATATTAAGATGCTTTTTTTGCATAGGAAAAATTCTACAAGTAAACTTGCTTAGTAGTATGCAAAAGCAGTGTTCTTATATTTCTCGACGTCCCTCTACGGCTTTTAATAAAGTGACTTCATCGGCATAGTCTAAATCACCGCCGATAGGAATTCCATGTGCAATACGAGTGACCTTAATTCCAGAGGGTTTTATTAGTCTAGCTATATACATCGCGGTTGCTTCGCCCTCAATATTAGGATTAGTGGCAATAATTACCTCTTTTACTGTTGTGTCTTGAAGTCTCACTATAAGTTGCTTCAAGTTGATTTGATCAGGCCCAATACCATCTATTGGAGAAATGACTCCATTTAACACGTGATATCTACCTTTATATTCTTTAATTCGCTCAATTGCGAGTACATCTTTTGAACTCTCTACAACACAAATGAATTCGGGGTCTCTTCGCATATCTGTGCATATGATGCAGGGGTCTACATCTGTAAGATTGCCGCAAGTGCCACACAAATGCATCGATTGTTTTGCTTCAATGATGGAAGTTGCGAGGTCGTGAGTTTCTTTTTCCTCTAAGGATAAGATAAAAAATGCCAGTCTTTGAGCTGTTTTGTTACCTATACCAGGAAGTTTTGAAAGCTCGCTTATTAATTTAGCAAGTGGTTTTGGATACCTGGTCATTACATCAATCCAGGAATATTGAGACCACCTGTAAGTTTGCCCATTTCGTTGTTGCTCATCTCTTCAACTTCTCGTATAGCTTCATTGACAGCTGCTACGACTAAATCTTGCAGCATTTCAATGTCATCGGGATCTACTACTTCAGGCTTTAATTCTAGTTTTACTATTTCTTTTTTTCCGTTCATGACTACAGAGATTGCACCGCCACCAGATGTAGTTGTTATCTCTTTTTCATCAAGTTCTGCTTGTATCATTTCCATCTTGCGTTGCATTTGCTGTACTTGTTGCATTTGTTTTTGTATACCGCCTCCGCCAGAACTTGGTCTTTTTCCAGCACGCATTCCTTTTCCCATTGTTTTTTCCTCCTGATTGCTTAGTTATTGCAAATTAAATATATTTTTTACTATTATGTTATATTATGAATCGTATTTTGCTTTTAGTTTTTTGCCCGTGTGTTTTTGTATTAATTCATCAAACAGTTTCGTATAGTCATCAATAATTTCCGCACTTACAGAAGTGCATTTTATCGTATAGTGGTTGTCATCGATTTTGATTAATTTTGTAGTTGGTCCTAATATTGCTAACATGGGTGTAGTTGCTTTTGCTTCGGTTAATATCTTGTCCCAGAGTGAATTTAAATCAAAGGTATAGACTGAATCTTCAGGGCACTCGTTTTGATTGTCTTTTTGAATATCCGCAGGATGTTCAGTGTCATTTTCTTGTGCTATGATATCAGGTGGAGAAGGGTTATTTAGCTGATCCACTGAGACTGGTTGCTCGGGGTTGTTTTTCTTCTCGATTATTTCATCTCGCTTAGTTTCAACTGGTTGGGGAACTGAATGTATCACATCGGGATTTTCTCTTTGCAAAGCCAAAGAAATAACTGCCATCTCCAATATTATCTTTGGAGAATTAGTATGCTTAGCATCGTTTATGGCTTTAACTAAAACTTCGATTCCCTTTTCGATTGTGTCTAAATTTGTAATCTCAGATTGAGCTTTTATTCGTGCAATATTTTCCGCTGTAGTGCTTAAGATTATCTCAGGATTATTAGAAAACTTGGTAATCAATAAGTTTCTATAATGTGTAAGCCAATCTCTCATTATCTGACGAACATCTTTTCCCTCAAAAATAAAGTTATCGAGCATCATAAGAAGTTTGGCGATATCGGAATTAAGAATTGCTTTCGTCATTTCTATATAATTTGCAATTTGAAGCCCGCCCAGAATCTCCAGTACGTATTCGGGGGAAATATTTGTAAGTCCTGAAGAAATGCATTGTTGCAGTAAGCTCAGGCTATCTCTTGCAGATCCATCAGCATTAGCGGTGATGATAGCTGCCGCTTCATCGTCTATATGAATTCCTTTATCGGCACAAATTTTCGCGATATTCTCCATAATGACTTTGTCGCTTATTCTTCTAAAATCAAGTCTCATGCATCTAGACAATATCGTAACAATCAAGGCTTGGGGATCTGTGGTCGCAAGTATGAAATGAACATGTTCAGGAGGTTCTTCTAGTACTTTAAGGAAGGCATTAGCAGCGTCTTTTGAAATCATATGTGCTTCGTCTATAATGTAGACCTTTTTTGCTGCAGCCATCGGTATTAGATTTGCATTTTCCTTAATTTGGCGGATATTATCTATACCACCGTTGCTTGCAGCATCTATCTCTATGACATCTATAAAGTTTCCTGCGGCTATATCTACGCAATTTTGGCAAGTGCCACAGGGTTTATTGTTTTCATTCGTGCAGTTAACGGCTTTTGCAATGAGTCTTGCCACCGTAGTTTTGCCAGTGCCCCTGATGCCAGATAGAAGATATGCGTGAGCAATAGTATTCGTTTCTATTTGATTTTTTAGTATTTTTACAATGTGCTCTTGCCCTAAGACTTCATCCAAAATCTCGGGTCGACGTTCTCTATACAAGACTTTTTGCATATTTTTGGTGATCCTTTTAAATATACACATACGAAGTGATTGTGAAAGTATTTAATCATAAAAAAAGTGTGCTTTATAAATTCCGCAGATCGTGAGAAGGCTTATCTGCGGCACATAAGATGATCCGCTTATTGCTGCTTCCTTCCGGACCTGACAAGATTCACAGTATCTCATTGCGCAGGACCCAATCTAAATCGGCGGAATTTATAAAGTACACATAATACAACATCAATTATGAAAAACAATTTACTTATAGTAAACTATTTCAAATGCAAGGTGTGATATGTCCCCGCTTTAAGAAAAAGCAGGGACATTTTCACACATATGCGTTGATATTGCAGTCTGTTAATTATTCTTCAGTTGCTTCTACATCTGCATCTGGAGCGTCTTGGCTCTCAACACTTTCAGCTGCGGCTGGTTCTTCCGAAGCAGGTGTTGCTGCAGTTTCTTGTGAATCTTCATAGTCGTTTTCATCTTTTTCAAGAATGGCTTTGATACTCAAACTAATTCTTTTACGTTCAGAATTGATGTCTAAGATTTTCGCTTCGACTACTTGTCCAAGAGTGCACTCGTCTGCTACATTAGTAACTCTTCTATGTGCTATTTCTGAGATATGTACTAGACCATCTACGCCAGGTTCTAACTCAACGAAAGCACCGTATTCTTTGATTTGAAGAATTTTACCAGTGATTACTTGGTCAACAGCGTATGTGTCTTGGACTTTCATCCAAGGCTCAGGTGTAGTTTGTTTTAATCCTAGAGATATTTTACCTTTTTCTATATCCATTGAAAGAACTTTTACAGATACAGTTTCACCGATTTTAAGAACTTCTTTAGGATGTTTTAGTTTTCCCCAAGAAATTTCTGAAATGTGAAGGAGGCCATCGATTCCACCGATATCAATAAAAGCACCATAGTCTGTAAATCTCATTACTTTACCTTCGATGATGTCGTCTTCGTGGACAGTTTCCCAAATTTTGTCTAGTTTTTCTTTGCGTTGTTCTGATAATACTAGTTTGCGTGAGAAGATTGCTCTTCCACGTTCTACATCTACTCTTGAAACTTTAACGTCAAATTCTTGACCTATGAATTCTTGAGCATTTTCGATGTAGTTGTCAGAAAGTTGAGACAAAGGAATAAATCCTGTTACTTCTTTGTATGATGCAAGTACTCCACCATTAACTGTTCTAACGACTTTAACATTGATAATTTCTTTATTATCGTGTGCTTCGATAATTTCTTTCCAATGTTCACCTATTTGTAGGTTTTTCTTCGACAATAAAACACTTCCGTCTCCATCGTCTGTTTTAAGAACTTTTGCTTGAACTTCATCACCTTCATTGAATAAATCAGAAAGTTTTTCTCCTTCTTCTAATAGGACTTCTTCCTTAGGAATAATTCCGTCTTTTTTTGAACCCATGTTGATGACAATTTCTTTGTCAGTTACGTGATGAACTTTTCCAGTAACGATTTCCCCGACTCTAAAAAGTTTGAATGACGCATCAATCTCCTTCATATAGTCTTCCATTGTGCTTTTGTTTTCCATTGTGTTTTCACTCATGTTAGCTATAACCTCCTTAATTGCGTTTGCTGGTGTCGATGCACCAGCCGCTACCCCTATTGTATTATATTTTTTCAACTCTTGCAATGGTAAATCATCATTTTTTTCAACAAAAAAGGTGTGTTTGCAATTATTTTTCGCAATTTCGTATAATTTTCGGGTGTTTGAGCTGTTTTGGCCTCCGACTATGACCATGGCATCGACCGTTTTCGCCAATTCCTCAGTTGCGTTTTGTCTCTTAGTTGTGGCATTACAAATGGTATTATTTACTATCATTTGTTTGTTATTTTTTTTAAATTCACTTATGACATCATCGAATAATTTTTGGGTTATAGTCGTTTGTGACACCACGAATAAGTTGTCAGCTGTGACTTGATGTGCTTCTTCTGCGCTGTTAACGATCGTTGCAGTATTATTACACCAACCATTTATCCCTAGTACTTCCGGGTGATTTTTATCCCCTATAATTAAGATATGGTAATCTTCTTCTTTCCCCTTTGAAACTAGGTCTTGTATTTTTTTGACAAAGATGCAAGTAGCGTCTACGATTCTACATTTTTTCTCTGCGGCTGCGTCAAAAAAAGCTTTTCCTTCTCCATGAGAGCGTATGATTAAAACATCGCCAGGATTAGTATCGTTCAAATCATCGAGGATTAGAGCCCCTTTGCGTGAAAGTTCATCTGTAACTGTCGTGTTGTGTATTAATGGCCCGCATGTGTAAAGTTTATAGTTTTCACGTGCGGTAAGATGTTTTGGGGAGTGGCTATTATCGCTTGTATTTTGGGGAATTATGTTGGGAATATGGTTCTTATTACTCGCATTCTTAGAGACGTCGTGACTGTTCATGCGTTCTATTTCTTTTTCGGTTATGTCTATAGCTTTTTTTACACCGAAGCAAAACCCTGAGTGTTCTGCTACAATAATTTCTTTCATTTGGTATTCCTATTCTTTGATAAGGCGTTATTGAGATGATTATTGGTTTTTGGTTCTGCTTGTATTCTTCGCCTCTTCTAGGGAATCGAGAAACTGTTTGAATCCTTTTTCACTTCCATTTTCCGAAGGAATGTAGTACTTAACACCACTATTATACAGATTGTCCGGCAAATATTGTTGGTCAACGTAGCCACCGTATGCGTGCGGGTATTTGTATCCTATACCATATCCTAATTTTTTTGCTCCGCTGTAATGTGCATCTTTTAGATGATCTGGCATATTATCAATTTCTTTTGACTGGATATCCTCTAGGGCATTCCCAAAAGCTTCGCACGATCTATTAGACTTGGGAGAAGATGCTAGCAAAATCACAGCCTGTGCCAAAATAATACCGGCTTCGGGCAATCCTACCATCAGGGATGCTTGCATACAAGAAGTGACGACTGTAATGGCGTTGGGATAAGCCATTCCGATGTCCTCACTTGCAATTACCAGTAACCTTCTTCCTATCATTTGTATATCGGCACCGCCATCGATTAATCGAGCAAAATAGTGAATAGCCGCATCGGGATCGCTTCCCCTTATGGATTTTTGGAGAGCAGAAAGCAAATTATACCTATCCTCACTCTTGTCGTAAAATCCAACTTTTCGTTGCATTGCCTCCGCCACTAGGCCTTTTGTAATTTCCCCACCGATATCTACATTATCGATGATGAACCCTATGGCATCGAGAGCCACTCGTGCATCTCCACCTGCCATCTCGCAGAGAACCTTGATAGCTTCTTCATCATACTTTATATCTAGATTCCCAAAACCAATCTCTTTGTCTTCGATTGCACGTTTTACTAAAACCTCAATATCGGAATTTTCCAATCTGTGAAATTCGTAAATGTTGCGCACTCTACTAATTATCGCATTGTTGATAGCAAAATAGGGATTTTCCGTCGTGCTTCCGATGAATTTGAGGACTCCATCTTCAAGGGCTTTGAGCAGGGAATCTTGCTGTAACTTGTTCCATCTATGAAATTCATCAATATACACATATGTTTGCTTTCGACGCAACCCATGGAATTGAGTTTTTGCATTTTCTATCAGTTCTTTTAATTCCTTAATTCCGGTGACAGAAGCATTGATTTCGACAAATTCACTGTCCATCTCGCTTGCAATAATACGAGCGAGAGTTGTTTTTCCCGTGCCGGAGGGGCCAAAGAAAATGGCAGATTCGAAAGTTTTATTTTTAATAGAATTATAAAGCAGCGAACCTTCATACATAAAGTGGCGTTGGCCGATGAATTCATCGATTGAATTTGGTCTCATTCTCGTGGAAAGAGGTATCATATGGTGTTCCTCGTCTATCCTTTTTTACTTATATAATGCATAGCCATGCTTGCTGCAAGTGCGCCATCTGCGGCAGCTGTTACGACTTGTCTGAGTTTAGAGTTCCTCACATCACCTGCTGCAAAAATGCCTTCAAGACTCGTATTTAGGTCGCAATCTGTTATTATCTGAGAAGTAGGTGCTAACTCTACAATGTCTTTTACAATATCGCTCCTTGGGATTATACCTATTGCTACGAAAATGCCATCGATCTCTATCTTAGTGATATCATTCGTATCAGTGTTCTTTAACACTACAGACGTCAGGTGTTTATCTCCTACTAATTCGTTTATAATCGTACTAGATACGCTTTCTATTTTAGGATTGCTTGCGAGTTTATTCTGAAGCATTTTATCGGCCTTTAAAATATTATTCCTATACACTAGATATACTTTTTGGGCGTAATTGGATAACACCAAAGCATCTGTGACCGCCGTGTTTCCCCCGCCATATACCATTACGACTTTTTCTTTGTAAAAAGCACCATCGCAAGTAGCACAGTAGTGAACGCCTCTGCCTGTAAATTTTTCTTCATTTTCTATAGACAACTTTCGTGGCGAGGCTCCAGTAGAGATAATAACACTTTTCGCCTGTATTTCTTCTCCAGTTTCATTTGTAAGAATAAAATCATCATTTATCTTTTTTATAGAAACAACTTTTTCGTAGCGTGTGATCATGCCGGACTTTGTAGCTTGCTCGTTCATGGCTTGCATAAGCTCGTTTCCATTTATTCCATCGCCGAATCCGGGGTAATTCTCAATAAGTTCTACTGTAGAAGTCTGTCCACCAGGAAAAAATTCCTCAAATAATACGGTATTAAGATTAGCTCGAGCGCCGTAGATTCCTGCAGTGAGTCCTGCAGCTCCTCCTCCAACAATTGCAATATCAATAATATCTCCCATGTGTCATATCCTCCTTTGTTATAGTTTGACAATGAACTTTACTGCATTTACTATGCATAAAGAACGTCTTCGCGATTATACTGCAAAGATTGGTTTTTGGGCAAAAGACTATTTCATCAATTGTTCTATTTGAGCCTTTGTAGCTCTAGCAATAATTCTATTTTTAACTTCTCCGTTTTCAAGAAGCAAAAGGGTAGGATAGGTTTCTACTTCGTATTTGCTTCTTAATTCTTCTTCTTCATCTACATTTACTTTTCCTATGATAAAATCGGGATTTTCTTTTGCTACTATGTCGATTAGTGGAGTCATCAGCTTGCAGTATCCGCACCATTCCGCCCAAAAATACACAAGAGACTTCTTCTTGCTTGAAATATTTTCATCAAAATTATTTTTATTTACACTTAGTATTGCCATGATTATACCGCCTTTCTATTATTCTGTAAGAGAAATCGTGAAAAAATAAAATTCACAAACTCATACAATTCTTATATATTAATTATAGCCTTTTTAAAATTTATTTCAAGTATCATTTGCACTCAAATTGTTATAATAATGATCAGTATAATGTTGATTTCAATAATAAACATTTGAAATAAATGCAAAGTCTGTTATAATGGAATTTGTGACAAAACAGATTATATATTAAAGGTGAAAAAATGAAGAGAATTCTCAATGCAGAGTATGGAAGTCTGCAAGCATTATATTGGATGTGTTATGCAGTAGTTGGAAACTTTGCATCGGTTTTTTTACTTGCTAAAGGATATAGCAATGCTGAAATTGGAATGATAATTGCGGTTGGAAGTATCATTTCCGTCGTCCTGCAACCGATAGTTGGTGATATTGTTGACAGAACGAAAAAAGTATCACTGATTGGAGTAATACAATTAATAACTTTGCTTTGGATTGTATTGGTAACTTTGTTATTTGTATTTGAAAGAAGAAACACAGCACTCACGATAGTTTTTGTATTATTATCTAGCTGGATTCCTGTAATTCAACCACTTCTCAATAGCTTAGTTTTTAAAATAGAGCAGCAAGGTGTAGATATAAACTTTGGTGTTGCAAGGAGTATGGGGTCGTTGGGATTTGCTGTGCTTGCAACCCTTCTTGGTGGAATTGTGGAAAACTTCGGAATAGGGGTAATTCCTATCACAGGAGAAATAACGCTGTTTATGTTCTTGACTAGCCTCACATTAACAGCTCATCATATCAAAAAGCAGAAAAAGATAAATAAAGAACAACACGTAGAAATAGATTTCAATCATGAAAAGATCGAGGATAAAGCCTACGAGGATGAAGGATTAATTAAGTTTGTTAAGTTGAACAAATGGTTTATCGTAGTTTGCGTTGCAAGCATAGGTTCTTGGTATAGTAATGCTGTTTTCAATAACTTTATGCTACAGGTAATTACTCCAATTGGTGGGAGTAGCGATGAGATGGGGATGCTTTTTGGGGTAATGGCAGGCTTAGAAATCCCTGTGCTTATATATTTTGACAAGATTAGAAAAAAGTTTTCTCTTAAGTTTTTAGCAAAAGTGGGTGCGGTAGGATTTTTCTTGAAAACTTTTACGTGTATGTTAGCCCCTACAGTAGGGTGGTTCTTTGCTGGTCACATATTTCAAATGATGGCGTACGCAATCTTTTTGCCAGCTATGGTTCATTTTATCAATGAAATTATGCATGAAGGTGAGGCGGTTAAAGGTCAATCTATTTTCACTACAGCGATGACAGTTGGTATAGTATTTGCATCTTTGACAGGTGGTATTTTACTTGACTTATTCGGAGCGACAGCATTGATGCTTGCTGCATCGATTTCAAGTGGAGTTGGCGCAATAGTAATTATTTTTTCTATAGGAAGAATAAAGACACATAATTGAAAACGACAGTAATCCTTTTATCAAGATAACGAATTTCTTTCGTAATTGGTTCTCTAATTATAATCGCTCGTAGTTGCATTGATAGTTGTCTTTATCAAATTTGCATATCCCAATGAATTGACAGAATTTGCATGGATATTCTTCTCCGATTCTTTTTGGAATAATGTCCACTCTACCCTCGACAATCTCCTTAGAAATTCGTTCTATATGAGACATTACAGTCTCTTCTATTTCGTGTAAGTTATTGACTACAGAATTTTTAGTGCTCGCTTTGTACTCTCCATCTTTTTCATCGACTGGAATCACTAGTGACTTCTTTATTATATTATTATCTACGGATTCAATGTTTTGATTTTCATCTTGGATAATTCCATCCATTCGATACTGTTTGAGGAAATCGTCATCATATGAAAGATTTGGTAGCGAAAAATTATCACTTTTGTTTTTACTACTGCTATCAACATCGTTAGATTCAGATTTTGATGGTTTTTTGATTTTAAAATAATATGCTCCTGCGGAATTCCCGCAAAGCTGTTTTGCTGCAATCAGATATGTAATCAATTGCAAACTATATCCTTTTTCGATTTCTTGCAATGAATATTTTGTGTTTCCCGTTTTGTAATCGATTATTTTGACACTGTCATTTATCATATAGTCGGCTCTATCGATTTTGCCCTCGATGTGTATATCGATAATTTTTGGACGAGATGCAACGTGTCCCGTGGCATCAGAAGTACTTGATTCATGCGTGTTCTGATGTTCTAAACTAATATGTATGCTTGGAATTTCTTTGCCCTGTCCAAAAGGAACTTCAACTTTGATAGTTGAAATCGCACCTTTGCGTACGTGCAATACAACAATCCAACATATGATTGAACAAATCCCCTTTACCCTATTGAGGCGATAAAGTTCTTCTTGCCCTTTTCTAAAAAGACCGTCTCTATATTTTTTTGAAGTCTCAGACAATATATTGTCTACTAATTCGTAACATTGCTCTTTAGTAATCTTCATCCAACTTGACGTAGGCGAAAAAATACCCTCCGCAAATTGCTCCCCAAGGTTAGTCTTTTCCGCTAAAAAACTAGCCGGAGGAAGTTCGTCGATGTTGTGGTTCGAAAGATATTCGGAGAAGTGCATCAGTACTTCGTGGTAAAGGTCGCCTATCTCTCTACTTCCAATTTCATGAATCCTATTTTCTTCGGGTTTTAGGCCATAAAGGATATAATGCGAAAAAGGACATCTACTATGTCTCTCGAGGCGTGATGGGCTGAAAGAATAATACGAACGCCCTGCTTTTACGTATAAATCTTGCACGAGAGATGTCGGAAGAAGTGGTTTCTTTCCCGTGAAATTAATTGAATCTTGAATTTTAATAATGCTATCCGTATCATTTTGTAAGAACCAATTGTAGGTTTCTCTCCACATAGGAGTTAGGTCTGCATTGATTCTCATTTTGTTGCTCATGTTACGCAACACATTTATTTTACCGGAAATTTGGTCGTAACTTTCACCTCGATTCAATATATCTTTCTGTACTACTTTTTGAGGGAAAAGTAGACGAGCGGAGTCTATTAGTTCAGATTGCCTAAGTTCCTTTCCCGACGTGTCAGAGATGGAGTAGCTGATATGAATTTTTTCCGTTGCTTTGGAAATAACCCTATATAGTGCGTGTTTTTCTTGCAATTCCGCAGTGTCTCCTGGATTGCATAGTTTATTGTTGCCTACAGTGAAATATTCTCTTTCCATAGGATTGAAAAAGTTTGAGTTTGGTTTGGTCGATGGTAAAACACCTTCATTCGCACCTACTAAAATTATCGCTTTGATACGTGATGTCTTTATAGAATTCAGACTTCCTACATTTATACTGTCGATTGTTGTAGGTATTTGAGGGAATGAGATTCCTTCAAGCCCAACTTTGAAGAGATCTCTTATAGTATTTTTGTCGTAGACCTCATCTCCTATGTAGGACGCAATATTTTCCATTATGCTAGTAATCGAATTAATGACGAAGATTTCATCTCGTCCGTCATTGTTCGATGAATTGATTGGGATTTTGTTCGAAGTAATCTCAGCTGTGCTTTTGATATAATTATTGCGCAAAACGGACTGCACCTTGATAGGTAAATTGAAGTCGTTAAAAAGAAAGTTATAGAACAATTCGATAAACTCTCTATTAGTACTGATGTTGAGTGAAGCATTTTCTAATCGCTCATAAGGGGCGATCGCTTGTTTTCTAAGATCTTCAAGCGCATTAGGTGACCTCCACATATCGCCATCTATATTAAATTGTATCGCATGGTTTTCCAGTTTGTCAGAGCATTCAGAGTTGAGAGTAGATAGATTAGTTTTAAGACCTATCATTAATTCTCTAGTCGAATATCCGTCGGTTAGTATATTCAAAAAAGACATTATTAGTAGAGAAATAGGAGAAGATGAGATATTGATGCTTTGGGGAATATTCAGATTCAATCCATATTCCTCAAATACTTGGTTTAACACTGGAATCATAGACTGGGTGTCATTGCAAACTAAAGCAATATCCTTGAATCTATAGTTTTTTTCATAGATTAAGTTTGATACATATGCAGCCACTGTTTCTGCTTCATTGTAAATATTAGCACACTCTACTATCGAGATATTGTCTTCAGAAAGTGTTGAGTTGTAAAAATAATCGCCTATTGCCTTTTTACGAACTTCGATGTTATTTTCGTTTCCAATAGATGCAAAATTCTCTATAGTACGGTTGCCTGTTTCATAGATGTCCGATGAGATTGATTCCCAAGCTGTGGAAATGTTAGCTTGAATAGTTTCAAAACCCGGCGTGTTTTGAATAATTTCATTGGTATTAGGAGAAGTTACTACAACATTTACACTCTTTGATATTAGAGACAGATGAAGTAAGAGAGATATTTCCTTAGCGGTGTATGAATCATGTTCATACACCCATAGTTCACAGTCCCTAAATGTATCGATGGCATGATTAGCCTCAAAAGACTTGGATACATTGCTCTTGCTGCGTTCATTGCGAGCATCAAAAGAATCACTGATAGTATCCATTTCGGTGCAAACAAAAGAGCCGGAGGCCTTGATTTCATTTATTGCTGATTGCATAAGATCTATAGGATCAGAATAGATTTCTTTGTATGACTGCTCATATCGAGAATAAATTGTTGATACGTCTCTTAATTTTTTTATAAAATGCTCGGGAAGATCGCCTTTCTTGATAAGGTCGTCTATATCATTTGGACTCGTGTTGCAAGCCTTCAGTTCAGATATAAAATCATTTAGGAGAGATATAAACGCGTGCATATCTTTTACACCGTGATAAGCTTCAAGTGTAATATTCTCTTGAGTGAGCAATTTGTAGAGAAGAATGTGTGAAGCGTGTTTATCGATTTTAATCTGTGTATTTTTGTCTGTGTCTTCTAGTATCTTATTTACTAGACGTGGTAGGGTTAAAAACTCTATTCCGACTATGGCTTTTTTTTCAGCATAAGAAAGCGCCTGTTTCTCCGCTACTGCAAGATATGCAGATGGAACGATAACAAGTGCAGGTGTATTCATAGTATCATAAATATATTTTTCCTTGTCTATATTTTCTTTGCCATAGTGTAAAGTAACCATTGCTTCCCTCGTGTTTATATTATTCTTTAGATGATTGTTTTAACTTTTCGTTAATGAAATAGTCAATATCTCCATCGAGCACAGCCGAGACGTTTCCATTTTCCGCATTAGTCCTATGATCTTTAACCAAGGTATAAGGTTGGAATACATAGGAACGAATTTGAGATCCCCAAGTGTTTTGAGAAAACTCGCCTTTAAGCTCTTTTTGATTTTCTTTACGCTCTAAATCTTTTAATTGTGTTAGTCTAGATTTTAGAATTTTCATCGCCATGTCTTTATTTTTATGCTGACTTCTTTCGTTTTGGCAAGTTACGACTATGTTGGTGGGTAAGTGTGTAATGCGGATAGCGGAGTCTGTTTTATTTACATGCTGACCTCCTGCACCACTACTTCTATAAGTATCTATACGTATTTCCGAGGAATCGATTTCAACTTTGTCAGATTCTTCAATATCAGGAATAACCTCAATTGCAGCAAAAGAGGTTTGACGCTTTCCTGCTGTGTTAAAAGGAGAAATCCTCACAAGTCTATGAACACCTGCTTCATTTTTGAGATAGCCATATGCATTTTCACCTTCAATATAAAGGGTGGCACTTTTTATGCCAGCCTCGGTGTCGTCCTGAAAATCCAAAATTTTTATACCATACTTTTTCTTTTCCGCCCATCTTGTGTACATTCGATATAATATGCTGGCCCAATCCATCGCATCCACTCCACCAGTCCCCGCATGGATAGAAATAATAGCATCATTCGCGTCGTAATCCCCCGAAAGTAGGGTGCGAATTCTAAGTGCTTCGATTGCATTAGAGATGTCTTTGTGCATAGCAAGCAAACTCTTTGCTTCACATTCATCTTGCATTTCATCGACTAGCGGTATTAATTCCTCTAGTTCGGTAATATCATTGTGAAGTTTTTCATATTCATTGATCTTTTGCTCTAGCGACTTCTTTTGTTTCATCGTTTCCTGGGCTGATTTTACATCTTCCCAAAATCCGTCAACTTCGATTTTAGTATTATAAGTGTCGAGTTCTTTTTTTAGACTCTCTATGTCAAAGAGACCGTCCTACCTCTTCTAAATTTTCGATTGAGGAGGGAAGATCTGCCCTCAGTTGTTCTAATATGATCATGATGAATTCCTTTCCGTGCATATTGCGTATACTAATCTTTTCTTAAGTTAAAGTATAACATACAATTGCGGTATAAATACAAATAAAATAAAAAAGAGCGGATAACCGCTCTATTCTTCGTTGCCTTTTTGGTGTTCAATGATTGCTTCTGCAAGTATTTTAGCTTCCTCTTCTTTTAGAGTTATGCCTTTACTCATGCGTTCATGTTCTTCATCCCATTCTCTTATATCATACTTCTCTGCTCCACCATTCCAGCTGACTATGTTGATTTCTTTTTGCCAACCAGATGTGTTTTGACTAAGTACTCCCAGTGATTTCACAATTTTAAAAGTGATTTCTTTTTTTTCTACCATAATAATTTCCTCCTATATGATTGAAACATTGTTACAGATCAAATGTCTGCGAGAGCCGTTATCGATGCAGAATTCCTCAATATTTTTAAGAGGTAATAGCAATTCATAATGACGTGAGCAGTCTCCATCAACATCAAGATTACGCATCAATAATACGTATGCTAACATCATATATAAGTGCACTCAATAGCATATAAAAGATTGATTTTTTTGTGTCAAAATTAGCTTTTTTTTCGTGCAATTTTGATCTTTTTGTTAATTTGCGAAGTTATTGTATTCTAGAGTATCTGTGTGAATTTATTTTCCTTTTTAATTGTTATGGAAGTTTTCGACACTTAGATAGTTTACTTATACAGTAGGAACTATGAATTGAAGCTTGTAGTCTGATATTTTTATATTTAAGCTAGAAGCGTTATATGGCTCGCCATCTATTCCTATATTAAGAGGAAGGTGTTTAGGAATAATATCAATTTCTTTGGTTCTTTGATAATGTAGAATTTTTTCTATTCCTTTGACTTGCATATGTTTTCCTACTAAAAATTTTCCAACTATTCCTAGGAATTTAGCCCTAGAAATATTGAATATGACGTTAATATCAAGTTCTCCATCATTGGGATCTGCTAGTGGCATACCTTTCATCCCTCCTCCAAAAAATTTACCATTGCTAATTGAGGTAAAGAGTAGTTTGTCACTGTAGATTTTTTTTCCATCTAGGTATATTGTTACAAAGGTGGTTTTTTTGAACACAAAGTTTTTCGCAAGAGAAACATTATAAAGAGAAGATCCCTTTAAGAAAGTGTTTTTTTTAAGATTGTGCATTGTTGTCGCGACTGCAGCATCGAAGCCGACACTTATAACGTTTGCTGCATATTTAGTTTCTTTTTTCCCATTGAATTTGCTCGTTAATTCTATAATGTCAGATGGGACGGACGATGCG
>CAYJGJ010000011.1:0-6359 GCA_964370025.1 uncultured Oscillospiraceae bacterium | reverse complement strand
TTGACGTGAAATATCTAAAAACTGTTCCTTTGTCCCAAAATTTCTGATGAAATCATTTCCAGAGCCGACGGGGACACATCCAACTTCCACGTTGTCAATCCCTACAACTCCATTCAGAACTTCGTTTAGAGTTCCATCTCCTCCGCAAGCATAAAATCGAATCTTTTCATTGGCTTCTTTTTTTGTGCATATCATTCTACAGTAGGCTTCAGCATCACCAGCGCTATTTGTCTCGTAGACATGGGAATCTGCTTTGCTATTAGATATGGATTGGTGGATTAGCCGATAGAGCTTAATTCCCTCCCCCGAACCTGCTGTAGGATTAATTATAAAAATGTGTTTAGTCGTTTCATTTTTTTTCATGATTATCAGTCTCCGCTTTCGCCTTTTCAAGGTTTTTATGATACTTAATTGTGTTGGTATTGAATTGATTGTAGTTTTCAAATCCCATTCCGACTACCTCTGATATTTTCCCAACGGTCAAGAATACGTGGGGATCTATTTCTAATGAGAGTTTTTTGAGCATAGGTACTTCTTGTGGACGAATGACCGTGACTAGGATGTGTCTAGGTTCTTTTTGATACATTCCAAATCCATCGTAGTAAGTCACCCCTCGTCCAAGTTTGAGCATAATTGTCTCGGCTATTTTGTCCGCACTTTTGTCAGTAATAATAGTGCATGTTACTGCATTTTGGAATCCGTCGATTAGTTTGTCTGAGACAACCGCTGCTGTATAGATAGCGATAACTGCATACAATCCTGCTTCCACATCTTGCGCAACTATCATCGATGCTATTACGATCGTACCATCTACGAACAAGAACATTTTTCCAACCGAAAAGTCTTTAAATTTGATAATAAGTAGTTTAACCCACAAATCGGTTCCACCAGCCGAAACATTAGCTTTGACAAGACACGCAGTTCCAATGCCATAAAGCATTCCACCGAAAATTGCTGCGACAAGTTTATTGTCCGTCACGGTTGGTAAAAATAAGAATAAGTCAGCGAAAAGCGAAAAAGCGGCCATTACAATAAATGTTTGAATAGCATAACTTTTGCCTTTGAGAAAAGCCGCCAAAACAATAAACGGAATGTTTGCTATGAGCATGAATAGTCCGACTGATATTGGTTGAATAGTGTTAATAATAGTAGCTACTCCAGCAAATCCGCCTGCTGCGATAGCGTTGTCTAATAGAAATAAATTCACACTTAGTGAAAAAAGAATTACAGCGGTCAAGTAATAAGCTATTTTTTTTATTTCGTTCATTTTATTCCTTCCAAATTACTGTGGTTTAAAGTAGTGCGCTTGCCCTGTTCCTTGAATATTCTTTCAAGATCAATCGCAATCGCTACGGAGCGATGTTGTCCGCCCGTGCATCCTATCGACAAGTTTAAGTGAAACTTTCCCTCTTTTTCGTAGAAAGGAATAAGGTAATTAATAACGTCATCGATTTTCCTCACGAATTCTTGTGTTACTTCTTGTTTTAGAACAAAGTCGGAAACCTCTTTGTCTTTGCCTGTCAAATGTTTCATTGAAGATATATAAAATGGATTCGCCATAAATCTCACATCGAAGACGAGGTCAGATTCTAGTGGGATTCCATGTTTATATCCGAAAGAAAGTATGTTGATGCAAAATGCAATTTTCTCATGTTTGTGGACGAAGAGATTAACGATTTCCTTTTTTAAATCCGCAACTTTCATTTCCGAAGTGTCGATAATGTAGTCCGCTCTGTTTCTCAAATCTCGAAGTGCTGCGATTTCTTGTTCTATTACTTCCTCCGTCACTCCGTCTGATGCAAGCGGATGATTTCTCCTCGTTTCGCTATATCTTCGGACGAGAGCTGTTGGCGAAGCTTCAATGAATAATATCTTCAAATCATAAGATGGATCTTGTCGTAACGTATCAATTGAATAAATCAAATCTCCAAAAAATACTCCTCCACGGATATCTATCGCTAGTGCAACTTTGTTTGTCTTCGTATCAGAAGTGTTGATTAATTGCAAAAAATTATTTATTAGCTTGGGAGGTAAATTATCAATAAAATAATATCCACCATCTTCGAACCAATCGCTCGCTTTTGTTTTCCCCGAGCCTGATAGACCTGTGATAATGACAATTTCCATCATTGTGATTCCCCCTTTTTATATGAATTCTACTTCCGTCTCAAGTTGCACTCCAAATTTGTCATTTACTACTTTGATAACGTGTTCCCTCATTTCGATAACATCCGTGTAAGTGGCTCCGCCTATATTTATTAAAAACCCGCTATGTAATTCAGACACTTGGACCCCACCAATTATTTTGCCTTTTAGACCTGATTCTTCGATTAGTTTTGCCGCATAGTTTCCAGGGGGCCTTTTGAAAAAACTTCCTACGCTTGGATATTTGACTGGTTGTTTTGCGTTTCGCATCGCCATTAGGCTATCCATTTTGCTCTTAATTTGATCTAATTCACCCTTTTGGAGAGAAAAAATGGCACTTAATATAATATATTTCTTATTTTCGACGAATGTGCTATTTCGATACGAAAAATCCAATTCATCATTTCTAAATGTCTCAATCATCAAAGTGTCCATGTTAAGTGCATTGACGGAAGTTATAATGTCTTTCATCTCGCCACCGTAAGCACCCGCGTTCATGTATACTGCTCCTCCACAGCTTCCTGGTATACCGACGGCAAACTCCAGTCCAGAAAGAGAATTTTCCAAGGCAAGATTGCAAATGTTTCTCAAAGAGGTAGATGCGGAGGAATATATGGTAAAATTTGGATTGGTGAAAGTATTATCTTTAGAGTAAGCATTAAGCTGAGGATTTTTTGCGTTCGTATCGCTACAAATTCCACAAGCATTAAACTCCCCGCAAAGTTTAATCACAATTCCTTTATATCCTTCGTCTTTAAAAATAATATTGGTGCCGCTTCCAAGGATAAAAAACGGTAACGCGTTTTCTCTTATTATGTGACAAACAGACTGTAGGATCTGCATAGTCTCTATATTTATGAGACATTCTGCATTACCGCCAACTTTAAATGAGGAGTATTTGCTCATATCTACATTTGTCGCAATTGCTTCTGAGGGAACTTTCGCGTCTAATAAAAGTTTTTTAATTTTATTTCCATTCATAGTGATAAATTACCTTTTTAATTGAGATGGAATTTCTTCATTTTCGATCCCATAGCTGCTATAGTCCATATAGTCGCTTATCTTTGGAGATAGATTTTTTTGTTCCATCTTATGTTCGAAGTGCTTTCCGATATAATAATATATTATTGCAAAAATTGGTACACCTAGCAGCATTCCAAAGAATCCAAAAAGACCTCCACCTAGTAGAATTGCAAATATAACCCAAAAACTCGCAATGCCTGTACGTTCGCCCAAAATCGCAGGACCAAGAATGTTTCCGTCGAACTGTTGCAATCCTAAAACCATTAATAAGAAGTAAATGATATCACCAGGGCTAACTAAAAGTACAATTATTGCAGTCGGTATAGCTCCAATGAAAGGACCAAAGAAAGGCACGACATTCGTTATTCCAATGACCACACTGATAAGCTCGGGATAAGGAAATCTAAAAGTAAGACATAATATATAGCATAGTATTCCGATGATAATCGAATCAAGTATCTTTCCGTTTACGAATCCGCCAAAGGTACGATTAGAATACGTCATGAAATCGAATATTTTTTTCGAATTTGTTTCGGAAAACGTAGCCAATATAAAAACTTTCCCTTGAGCCTTAAAAGTTTCCTTAGTATTAAGGAAGTAAATGCAAACTATTAGACCTAAGATAATATCTGTGATAGTGCTAAACGTTACAATCAGACCGGTAGAAAGAGACAGGAACACGGTTTCTAAATTTGTTACTATAGAATCATTAAACCAATTGATAGCCTCGCTATAAACATCGTCGGCAATGTCGGCTACAAACCCCATAATCTCTGGAGAGTTTTTAGTTTGCAGTTCGATCCACGAGATAGATTCCTCTATTCTTCCTGGTAATGTCTCGGAAATCAATATGATACTGTTTATCAGTTCAGGTAGAATGATCCATAAGAACCCCGTGATAAAGGCAATAAAAAACGACATCGAAATGGTAGTGGCTGCAATTCTACCTATCCAAAGGAGAATGCTTTTATTTTTCACTCTATTATTGAGCAATGCATAAACTCGTTTCACAACGGAATTATACATAGGACAAAGCAAGTAAGATATTGTAAGTCCAATTATTATTGGTTGCAAAATAGAAATTACTTTCTGTATAAATGAGAGGATTGATGACGGGTCGAATATAAAACGATACGCGAGAATGATTAGTATTCCCGAAACCACGAATATGAAAATTTTGCTTTTGTATGTATTGAAAAAATTGTTTCTCATGGAATACCTCTAAAAAAATGATAAAAAAATATTGCGTAAATAAACGGCATATTCACAGCTTATGTATGAGATAAATTGCACATTAGTCACGACTTAATAGTAGCATACATAAAATGAAAAATCAATCAATTACAGCATGCTTTTAATTTAAGTAGTCACACAAGTAAAATCCCGATCCTTCTTCATTAAATTTACAATATATTCGTGTTGTAAATCAATGGCTATAATGTTATAATTTAACTAATGCATACATTCAATAATACACATACTACAAAGCGGATGTTTCAACTATAATATTAATAACATTTAGTATTGTGTTAAGACGAAAATTGCAATAATAAGTTACATAAAATAAACTTTTGAAGTATTAATTAACATAGGAGGAAATAATATGGAGAAATTAATAATAAGTGCTTGCATATGTGGAGCAGAAGTAACAAAAGAACAAAACCCTGCTGTTCCTTATACCGTAGAGGAAATTGTAAGAGAAGCAAAATCGGCATATGATGCTGGTGCTGCTTTGATACATTTGCACGTTAGATGGGATGATGGAGTTCCTACCCAGGATACTGCGAGATTCCAAGAATGTGTCGATGCTATTAGAAAAGAATGTCCTGATGCAATTATCCAACCATCTACAGGTGGCGCTGTAGGGATGAGTGACCTCGAAAGATTGCAATCTACAGATATTACACCGACTCCCGAAATGGCTACACTTGACTGTGGTACATGCAACTTCGGTGGCGACGAAATTTTTGTAAATTCCGATAATACTATCGCTAATTTTGCTAAAATTCTAAAAGAAAGAGGTATCAAACCCGAGCTTGAAGTTTTTGATAAAGGTATGATCGATACAGCTATGAAAATAGCAGATAAAAGAGGACTTCTCGTGCACCCTCTTCATTTTGACTTCGTTTTAGGAGTACAAATGTCTGCAACCGTTCGCGATTTGGTGTTTATGGTAGGATCTATTCCTCCAGGATCTACATGGACAGCAACAGGCTTGGGAAAAAATAGTTGGAATATTGCAGCTGCAACTATAATCATGGGAGGGCATGTTAGAATAGGTTTTGAAGATAGTCTTTACATGGAAAAAGGCGTTCTTGCAAAAAGTAACGGAGAAATGGTAGAAAAAGTTGTGCAAATTGCAAAAATTCTTGGAAGAGAAATTGCTTCTCCAGCAGAAGCAAGGGAAATTTTAAGTCTACCGCCTCTAAAAAAATAATATATCGTTTCCAAATATTTAATAGTGGCTCATTTAGAAAGGAGTGAGGTGTGATTGTCACACCTGTGAACAAAACAAATGGCGAAAAAAACAAAAACAATGGATGGTAACACGGCCGCATCGTATGTGTCCTATGCATTTACCGATGTAGCAGCAATTTATCCTATTACCCCATCATCAACTATGGCCGAAGTCGTAGATGAAATGGCAGCAGAGGGAACCAAAAATATCTTTGGACAAGAAGTAAAAGTTGTAGAGATGCAATCTGAAGCAGGCGCTGCGGGAGCTGTTCATGGTTCTCTTGCAGCAGGAGCACTTACAACTACTTACACCGCTTCGCAAGGGCTTTTGCTGATGATACCTAATATGTATAAGATTGCGGGAGAATTGCTTCCTGGTGTATTCCACGTATCTGCGAGAACTCTTGCAACACATGCACTTTCTATATTCGGAGATCACTCTGACGTAATGTCTACAAGACAAACGGGTTTTGCGTTACTATGTTCAGGTTCTGTCCAAGAAGTTATGGACTTGGCAGGAATTGCTCATTTGACCGCCATTAAAACAAGGGTTCCGTTTTTACACTTCTTTGATGGATTCAGAACATCACATGAAGTTCAAAAAATTGAAACCATCGACTACAATGATTTTGCTAAACTAGTCGATATGGACAAAGTCAAAGAGTTTAGAGACAGAGCATTAAACCCTGAGCATCCAGTAGTAAGAGGAACAGCTCAAAATCCGGATATTTTCT
>CAYJGJ010000010.1:10993-39341 GCA_964370025.1 uncultured Oscillospiraceae bacterium | reverse complement strand
CTAATATCATGACAATATCAGCCTTCTTCGTTGCTTCACCAGTGGTAAAAACTTCAAAGCCATCTTTTTTTGCAACTTCGGCACTTTTAGATCCCGCATACAGTCCTATTATTACATTAAGTCCACTCTCTCTCAAGTTCTGTGCATGCGCGTGCCCTTGTGAACCGTAACCGATAATCGCAATTGTCTTGTCTTTCAATAGATCTAAATTACAATCTTTGTCATAATACATTTTACTCATTTTTTTCCTCTTTTCTTTTTACTTTTAACTCTCAGTTTCCATTTTTAACTTATTCTTTTACTATTATTGTTTGCATTTTTAATGCTATACTTATACATCTTAATACCATTAGACGAAGTTCGCTTGATATGTGCGCGTATTCGCGGATTAAGTCTCATTAATATGACAGATAACCAATAATGTGCCGCATTCCACTCGCATACTCGACCATGTTTTATTGAGATATCTCTATCTGTTTCACTTGAATAACGTCAAATAATTTTTCAATCTGATGTATCATTTGAATACGAGTTTTTTCGTCAGCCTCTGAAACAATTATCATTTTTGAAATGTCTTTATTCTCTGTTGGATTTACATTTAGGCTATGAATATTAAATCCTCTACGAGCATAAAGCCCTGTTATTCTATTCAATACTCCGTATTGATTAGATACGATTAATTCTAATGTTAGTTTTTCCATTTACTCTTTTGCACTCCATCTCCATACGTCATGTGTTATACGATTTACGAGTTAACGCTTATCATGTGACACATTTTGTAAGCGCATTCCTCCTTACTCAAGAATTATATCATTAACTGACCCACCGGGTGGTATCATCGGATAAACCATTTCATTTTTATCTATGATACACTCAATGAGCATCGGCTGTGTTTTATCATAACTGTTAAGTACTTTTTCCAAATCATCCATCGAGTCAACCGATACGCCGTCAGCACCAAATGCCTTTGCTAATGCAACGAAATCTGTTTTGCGATGTGTCGTAGTTTGAGAATGTCTACCATCACAGAAAATAGTCTGCCACTGTCTAACCATTCCGAGAACCCCGTTATTGAAAAGTACAATGAGTACAGGCAATCCTTCTTTAACTATAGTAGCCATTTCATTCAAATTCATTCCGAAACTACCATCTCCAGTAAAGAGTATGGTTGGTTTTCTATCATTTGCAATACACGCCCCCATTGCTGCTCCCATGCCATATCCCATAGTTCCAAGACCACCGGATGTCATCAGTGTTCTAGTTTTTCGGAAATCATAATATTGGGTTGTCCACATTTGATGTTGACCTACATCTGTAGCAACAACAGTATCTGCTTCGAATTTATTTCCAACAGCTTCGATTATATTCTTAGGTTTAAACTCGTCGCTCGCGTATTGTTTATCCCTTTGCTTAAATACTTCAATTTCATTTACCCACTCTTTATGCTCTACTTCCTTTGTGTTTTTTAGTAGGTAATGCATCACATCGCGCAAATCCGCACAAATCGCAGTATCGACTTGAACATTTTTTCCAATTTCGGCCATGTCTATATCAATGTGAATAACATGCTTTTCATTAATATATTTTGCCACATTTCCCGTCGCTCTATCAGAAAATCTAACTCCCAATGCTATAATTACATCACAATTAGACTGCGCCATATTTGCAGGATATTTGCCGTGCATTCCTGTCATCCCGAGATTGAGTTCATAGGCGGAATCAACAGAAGAAAGTCCCATCATACTTAGTCCAATCGGTGCGTTGATACGTTGAGAAAGTTGCAATAATTCACTTTCTACTCCCGCATTTATGATACCACCACCAGCATAGATAAAAGGTTTTTTGCTGTTATTAATTACTTCTACCGCCTTTGCGATATCCGTCTCTTCTATAGAAGGAGTCGGTTTCTTTTCTGCCAGAAATTCAAATTTATGTACTGCGAGCAAATCATCCGCCAATTCTGATAAAGAGCTTGTTTCCACCTCGTCTATATCAGATTTAACTACTGACATTTCATAATCATAGTATTGAGTTTGAATATCTTTCGGAACGTCCACCAATACAGGTCCTTTTCGACCATCATTAGCTATATGGAATGCCATACGAATAACTGTTGGTAATTCTTCAATATTTCTTACCATGAAACTATGCTTGGCCACAGGTTGACAAAGTCCTACTATGTCCACTTCCTGGAAACTATCTTTTCCAATAAGTGGAAGTGGGACATTACCTGTGATTGCAACTAGCGGAATAGAATCCAAAAAGGCATTTGCTATTCCTGTTACAATATTGGTAGCGCCCGGACCACTAGTAGCAATAACCACGCCTGTCTTATTTTTTGCACGGGCATATCCATCTGCAGCGTGAACGGCGCCTTGCTCGTGTGCCGTAAGTACGTGATGCAATCTATCTCTGTTTGCGAACAATGCATCATATAACGGAATAACCGCACCACCAGGATATCCGAATACAACTTCGACACCCTGCCTTACTAATTCTTCTACTATAACCTCGGAACCTGTTATTTCAGATTTGGATTTTTGCATACTTTCTCCTTCCCAACTTTATATACCTAATATTTTCCTATTTTACATTGCTCATCATTATAAGATGCACTTGATCGTTGCAGAGTCAACTAAATGTGTGTTCTTGTCTTTTGGAATGACTTTCTGTGAAACTCTTACAAAAAAACTCCCCTAGCAATTGCGGGGAGTTTCGTATAACTTTTTAATATATCAACTATTAATATTTATCTATACTCACCGCAAAATGCACTATCTTTGACGATAATGTTGAGGACGACGAGTACGAGTGATAAAAAAGTAGTCATAGTTGTAAACATAAAATTTCCTCTCAAGTTCGGACTATTCCTAAATAGTAGCTTTCATATTAATTTTAAACTATTATTCCTTATAATGACCGAACATATTATTTGCATATTTTATCACCTTAATACTGATATGTCAACACTTCAATTATTTTATTTTCACTAAAATTTTTTTATTTTTTGAATTAATATAGTGAATACATGTCAAGTTTATTTCGAAAATATTACTTTTAAATTTATTACGGATTCAAGACAACATTCATATATATATAGGAATCTGCAAAAATATCATTAAAGTTATATGCTTCTAATGTGAATTTTATTTCGTCTACTGTGGCAATATTATTGTCAGCTAAGTCAGCTTCATCCCATGAAAAAGAACTAAAAGAACTATTCCCCGCCGATATAGAGTCGGCATAAAATGGGTCTAACATATATCCATTTACAGAAACGTCATCTATACTGACCATCATTTCATTCTCTGTTTTATTAACTATATACATATTCGCCGTATATCCCCAGATATCATCAGTCTCATATCCAGTAACTATTATTGTTGCATATTCATTATCAACTATTACGTCATCTGTTGGTTGTTGCTCTCTGACGTATTTAACAGCATTTTCCTCTCCATACGGATACACATTGATTGTTTCATAGACTACGTCATCTGCACCCCAATTGTCCGCATCATAAACCCTAAAAGAAAGTTCGATGTCTGTAATTTCATCATCGATTCCCATTGCCCCGATTTCGTCTTTAGAGAAAATTATTTCTTCATTGGACTTGTTTCCTGGAGTAACATCGATATAAAAAAGTGAATCTACATCAACGCCATTCACAGCTGCATTGTCTACGATATAAGTGTATGTTTTTTCGTTTGACTTATTCTCCAATGTAGCATTTAAAACATATCCCCATATATCGTCTTCTTCGATACCTGTAATTTTAATAACACATTCTTCGTTATCAACTACAACTATTTCTGTAAAATCTGAATCCAAAGATTCTTCTACTTCGGTGGATTGGTTCGTTACACCTTTGCTGCCAGACTGCGTAGAATTCGCCTCACTCAAGAAGCCAAGTAGTATAGACAATATTATAGATATTATTAGCAACCCTATACCTATTAATGCTCCTATTCCTGCAATTTTCGAAGTTCTAGGTCTGTCTTTTTTCCAGACAAAATATAAAATTAAACCTACTATAGGAATACAGCATCCGAGAAATCCCCATCCGAGGGTAGCCTTTTCAGATGACTGGGCTGAATACTGAGATTGCGGTGAGTAAAACTCTTGGGTTGGAGGAGGATAACTTCCTTGATTAGGGGCCCCATAATATTGAGAATTATTATTTTGGCCAACATATTCTTGCTGGTAATTCATTTGATTTACATTTGGTTCAACACCTCTTCCCCCCGTTGCACATCCGCTACAAATTTTCGCGTCCCCCTCAATTCTAGTTCCGCAATTTTCACAATAAGCCATCGGTATATCTCCTTTTTTAGATTTCTTCATATTTCAAGTAGTATCAATTGTAAACTAAGTCTATATATGAAGTTATTAATCACTAAACACGCTGCCACCAATAAATTCTCTTAGAATTGAATGGTTTACTATTACACTATCATCTTCAATCACATCAAATGGTTCTAAAAACCTCAGTAATCGCTGAGCATCTGCGTATTCTTCTTCGTCTTGTGTTATGTCTTCGAGCAATGGTTTGGCATATTTTTTCAACACAGCAATTTCATATATATGTGCGGAATTCAAGAATACATCTGCCTTACCATTATATGGAAAAATATTTTTGTCTTCTCCTGCACGAACTTTGGGCCATTCAGCTATCGTTTGACGAGCACTTTTGCCCCTATACTTATAATCTCTTACCATGCGTCTATACATCCTTGCTTCTGTGGTAGGAATTCTGTTAATTGGGTCAATATTTAATTGAGTAAGTGGACTAATGTAAATTCTGAATTTTTCGTTTTCAGAGATTTGCGGTGTCATGTCGTCGTTTAACGCATGGATACCTTCTATTACGATGGGTTGATTTTTGTTGAGTTTTGTAATTCTATGCCCATATTCTTTACATCCCGTGATAAAATTAAAGCGCGGCAAATCGACTTCCTCACCTGCCAATAGCAAGTTCATATGATTATTAAATAATTCAACATCAATCGCTGTCAAATCTTCAAAATTCTTTTCCCCATTTTCGTCTACAGGAGTTTGCGTTCTTTCTAAAAAATAGTCATCAGTTCCTAGATAAAGAGGCCTCGCACCTAGCACCTTTAAATGAAGAATGAGTCGTTGTGAAGATGTCGTCTTACCCGAAGATGAAGGGCCGGCTAAAAGTACGATCCTCTTATTTTCCTGCATTATTTTATCGGCTATTTGCGATATGCGTTTCTCATGCAATGCCTCGGATAATTGAATTAGCTCAGTGCTTTTGCCTTGTGCTATTTTCTCATTCAAATCTTTGACGTACTCGACATCTAATAACTCTCCCCACATGGTTTGCTCTGCAAAAGTTTCATATAATTTAGGTTGATCTTCGTACGCAGGAATGACATTGGGCTTACTGCAATAAGGGAATCTGATGAGTAGTCCCCCTTTATATTTTCGCAATTCAAACAAGTTTATATATGCCGTAGTAGGAACTAGCAATCTATCCCCATCCGATACGAAATCACACACCGCTGGGCAAAATCTAATCCCTTGACTCTTTAGTTCCTTCATCTCAGCTTCAATTTTAATTATGGTATTTTCATCGAGTGGAGGTTTCGTTTTTATTTGGGTATATAATCCCTTGTTCAGAGAATTTTGAATCTCAACTCGCACATCACCCAACACATTTTTTACTGCCATTAAGAATAGTTTTACGACACTATTCTGATATATTAGGTTAGCGCTTTGTACTCGCATATCTAGTAGTTCAACTTTTTCACCACCGATAAGCTCATATCTCAAATTTTCAAGTTGATTGTTTACCTTTGCGACGATGATTTGATATGGAATATCTTGTTTCACATTATTATAAATGTCTTCTACCGTCATACTGCTTTTGATTTCATACTCTTCCCACGGGGAATCGATGTGTTTCTTCAAACTGATATTCATAATACTCTCCACTCAAATATAAATGATTCACTTCTCACATTTCACTATTTGCGATTATTTGCAACTTTTTTCGAAAGCAAGTTTAATAACTTCTACCGCATCTTTTATTGAAACAGTTGCTGTATCGATTGCGATATTATAATTGGTCATTGCTCCCCATTTTCTGTCCGTATAATAATCATAATATTTTGCTCTTGCTTTATCGATTTCGTTTATTTTTTTTTCAATCTCTTTTTGAGACTTGTCTTGATCTGTGGGCTCCTTTTCATAACATCTATTAATTTTCATCTGCATATCACTACCCATTACGAAAATTTTAAATGGATTTTGTTCTCTTAGAATATAATCGGCACATCTTCCCACAATAATACAATTTCCTTTTTCCGCTATCTCTTTTAATATTTTAGTTTGTTCAATAAAGACGTTATCAGAAAAATTCATTACCGGAGCTATGAAGGTCCTCCCCATTGTAATGCTGTAATTCGATATTATCCGCTCTTCGTCACGAGAGGCAATATATTCTTCAGAAAGTCCGCTTTTTTGAGCAATCATACTTATTATTTCTTTATCGTAATACGCAAAGCCCAGAGAATCCGCCAACCTTTTCCCGATTTCTCTTCCACCACTTCCAAACTGTCTACCTATTGTGATGATACTATTCATTCTTCATTTACCTTTCCAGATTTTTAATTTATTACATTATTTTTATAAGATAATTGTGTTTACTTTTTTTGAGAAAACCCTTGCCAGCAGAAAAGCTCTTTTTTACTACTTCGCCAACTGCATGATACTTTAAATTGATTGGATCGAATATTATCGAATCTGCACTCCATTTTCTTCAATTTTTTTTCAATTATACTATTTTTTTAAAAGAAAGGCAAACAGGGATTTTCACTGTGTGAGTATAAAACACTTGTACTTCCAGCAACACATCGGTAATGGCAACAACGGACCTAATCAAATAACAAATCAATAAACTAACTATCAAAATCCAGTTGTTTTATTTCTCCACTTTGCAAGCTTGCCTGAACATCGATTACTCTCTGATTATGGCTTCCTCGAAATGTTAGCATCAAGTCTTTGTGTTTTAATTCAAACTTTCCATCTATAAGGATATCGACAAGCCTCATCAACTTAGTGATTGCTAGGCTTGTCTCTGCCATATCCATTATTTGTTCGTATGTATATCCCGAAAATAAAACTATATCCAAGCCTCTTTTTTTTACTTCTTCGGCGATAGTGAAACAAGCCTCCGGTTGTAGTAGAGGCTCTCCACCGCTAAAAGTAACACCTTTTAACAAGGGGTTTTTATCTATTGCGGAAAGAAGGTTGGTTATTTCACTGACATATCCTCCATTTTCATCAAATGTTTCAGGATTATGACACCCCTTGCATCTATGTGGACATCCTTGCGAAAATATGACAAATCTAATACCCGGTCCATCCACAATAGATTCTTTTATTACTCCTGCCAATCTGATTGTTTGTGCTTTTATTTGAGATTTATCGTTAACCATACATATCCTTTTTTTAAGAAAATCTTCTCTTTTCACGATGTTTATTTTCTATTAATTATTCAAATGTTATATAATCTTAAAATATAAAAAGGGGCTCATTCCATTTAACAAGCCCCCTCATAGTCTTTAGAATATTAAATTTGTTCCATGTTTGCTTGCGAGGGTTTCTCTCCTCTAGTCTTATGCTTTACTCTATCTTTTTCTTCCTTAGATTTAGCATTATTCCAGTTTTCCATAGTTCCAACAAGATATCCCGTGATTCTTCTAATTCTTTCAAAATCACCTTTACCATCTTTTTCGCTACGTCCGCAACAAGGACAAGTTTCTCCAATTACTCCCGTATAACCACACACAGGATCTCTATCTACAGGATGATTGATGGAACCATAACCCATGCCTGCTTCTTTCATACATCTGATTATTTGCTCGAACGCTTCGAGGTTTTTCATTGGATCGCCATCAAGCTCTATGTATGAAATATGTCCAGCATTAGTCAACGCATGATATGGCCCTTCTTTCTTAATCTTGTCATGGGCACTGATTGAATAATATACAGGAACATGGAAGCTATTAGTGTAGTATTCCTTATCCGTAATTCCCTCGATAGTCCCATATTTTTCTCTGTCAATTTCGACAAACCGTCCTGACAATCCCTCCGCAGGCGTAGCTATAAGTGTGTAGTTTAAACCGACTCTTTTAGACTGTTCATCTAATCGTGCTCTCATATGAGAAATTATCTTAAGGCCCAATTTTTGCGATTCTTCAGATTCACCATGATGTTTACCTGTCAAAGCCTTTAAAGTTTCCGCTAATCCTATGAAGCCTAGTGACAATGTGCCATGCTTTATTACCTCTCCAATAGTATCATCGACATCTAAAGTATCAGAATCTAACCACACTCCCTGCCCCATCAAAAATGGGAAATTGCGCACTTTTTTCTGTGCTTGTATCTTCATTCTTTCATACAATTGCTCTATACAAATATCCATCATTTCATCAAGTTTAGCAAAGAACTTATCTACATCCTCGCCAGATTCAATTGCGATACGAGGCAAATTGATAGATGTGAAGGATAAGTTTCCTCTTCCTGTAACAATTTCTCTCGACGAATCATATGAATTCCCGATTACTCTAGTACGACATCCCATGTACGCACATTCAGTTTCCGGCCTACCCTCTTTGTAATATTGCAAGTTATATGGTGCATCTAAGAACGAGAAATTAGGGAACAATCTCTTCGCAGAAACCCTACAAGCTATTTTGAACAAATCGTAATTTGGATCTTCCGGATTATAGCTGACACCTTCTTTTAATTTAAATATTTGGATTGGGAAAATAGGTGTTTCGCCATTTCCAAGACCAGCTTCAGTAGCCTCCATTACAGACTTCATAACAAGTCTTCCTTCTAAAGAGGTGTCTGTACCATAGTTGATCGAACTAAATGGCACTTGAGCTCCAGCTCTAGAGTGCATTGTATTTAAGTTATGAATTAAAGCTTCCATAGCTTGATACGTTTTTCTTTGGATCTCTTTATCGGCAAATTTTGTTGCTCTATCTTGTAGCTTTTTCGCCTCTTCTTCAGAAACGATTTTTTTCAATTCCTCTAATTCATGTGCTTTATAGTCGTTGTCCCACGCCATGCAAGGCGCCACACCTTGATTCTCTTGAATTTTTGCACCTATCTCTTTTGCAATTTCTAGACCATCTTCCTTATTATGCAAGAAATCGAGCATTTTCCCTAAGTTTGTCCAGTACAATTTTTTGTATGTTTTACGCACACCAGGCGCCATACCATAATCAAAATTAGAAACCGACTGTCCTCCATGTTGATCATTTTGATTAGACTGAATCGCTATACATGCAAGCGCTGCATAACTTTCGATGTCATTAGGTTCACGAAGATGTCCATGTCCGGTTGAAAATCCACCGCTGATTAACTTTACCAAGTCTATCTGGCAACAAGTCATAGTAAGAGTATAAAAATCCATGTCATGTATATGAATATCCCCTGATTGGTGCGCCTTGGTGAATTTGGGATCTATTACATACATTTTATAAAATTCTTTTGCGCCCTCGGAACCATATTTAAGCATGGTCCCCATGGCGGTGTTTCCGTCTATATTCGCATTTTCTCTTTTGACGTCATTATCCTTCGCATCTTTGAACGTAAGATCCTCGTAAAGTCTCATGAGTTTCGTGTTCATATCACGTACTCTAGTACGTTCCGCACGATACAGGATATATTCCTTGGCGGTTCTCGCATGACCGTCTTCTATTAGTATTTTCTCTACAGCATCCTGAACTTGCTCCACAGTAGGAGTTTGATTGCGACACACCTCTATAAGATATAGTTCTACCTTCTTTGCAAGGTAGTGTGCCATTTCTCTATCTTTTCCATCTAATACTTGTGCAGCTTTGAATATAGCTTCTCCTATTTTTTCTGTCTCAAAAGGGACACTTCGTCCATCTCTTTTAGTAATTCTTATTATTTTATCCATTGTGCTTCCCTCTTAATTTGCACTACATATAGTGCATTGCAGCCATAACGTAAGCAAATTATACCATTTACAGTGCAAATGTCAAGCGAATTTTTATCATTTTTGCTGGACAATTTATATCTATTTGGGAACAATGGCATTTATTCAAAAACTATTATTTTTGTGATTTATTTCTTTTACGTCTCTTTTTAACAACTAGTATTACAACTAAAGCTATTATTAGAATTGATCCTACGATGATGCCAGCAATCATCCAGAAAAATTGATTAGGATTCTTTAGTAATTCACCTATATCTGTACTATCTACTTCTATCTTACGGCCTTCAGTTTGCGCGTATTTTTCGGGAACTTGTCCGTCTTCAAAAGATTGCATGTATAATACACCCACGTGCCACTGCTTCAATTCTTTACCGTCTTCCATGTAGATAATATGGTCTTCATAATTGGTTACGGTGTTTCCATCTTTATCTTTCGGAGTAACACTTAACAATCCAAAAGATTCGTCCTCCACTGCACCTAACATTTGGCATGAATATAAGTCGGCAACAACTCTATACAATTTGTCGTCAATAATTTCCTCAGTACTTCCATCCGGCAATACGAAAGCAGTGTCTGTGACACGATTTAAGAGCAATCTATTAGGGTTATATGTATACTGTATGCCACTTGTATAAAGTCTAGCTGCTCCCATTAACTCTGATACAGAAATGTCAATTTCAGCAGCTGTTTTAATTTCTTCACCTGTCAAATATAGGCTTATCATAGGATATCCCGAAACTCCGTCGGGACCTATCCCCAAAGAAAGTACATTAAACATGTCCTCGACAGTAACGTCGCCTGTAGGTATGCTCGCCCTAATTACGCCATGTGGTACGACGGCAAGAGAAACCTCCTCATAATCATCGCCCTCGGCTACTTTGGTCGCATGGATGACAGCATCTGAAAGTATATTGCCTAAAATTTCTTCTCCTTGTTCTTTTCCAAATTCAGAAAAGTCTTTAAGTTGATACTCATTATACGCTACTATGTCATCTATGCTTATACCGTAATCAGCGAAAAAGTTACTGTCTATCATATCGCGATATTCGGCTATTTTCTCTAGAATTTGGCCATCTTCTTCTACTGACGCATCTAAAGGAATGATTTCGTATGATTTTAATTCGTATCCATCATCTGTTTTTTCAAAAACAACCTTGCCTATGTTTTCGGAATACTCCCCTGCTGCACCTACTACCGTATCATTTGCAATAACAGGAGCATCTAGTAAAGTATGACTATGCCCACTCGCTATGAAGTCGATTCCATCCACTTCCTCCGCAAGTATTTTATCTTCCGACGCATCCATATCATCCATGTCCATCCCACTGTGAGATACACATACTATCATGTCTACATCTTCGTTGGAGTCTATTTCATCGACTACCCTTTGCGCACTTTCTATCTGATCCGCAAATATCAACCCACTCAAAGGAGCATACTCGTCGGCTTCTTTTCCTAATATTCCGAACACTGCAATTTTAGCTCCGCCTCGTTCTATAATTACATAATCTTGTACGCCATACGAATCACAGGCTTCTTTCAGTGCCCTTGCGTTTTCTTCAAGTGCTGGGTCTGCAAAAGTAGCTTCCCAGTCAATATTAGCGATTGTGATATATGGCAAGGAATCTTCTGACTCGACAGCTGTGTTAATCATATTGGTCAAACCTTGCGTCTTATGATCAAACTCGTGATTACCAAACACAGTAACGTCTATACCTACTTCACCCAACATTCTAATCTCAGATGCTACCTCTTGGAAAATCACCTGAAAAGGCGTTCCCATCGAAAAGTCACCCGCGTCCACAACAAATGTATTCGCATACATCTCCTTAGTTTCCTCTATTACGGTGTGCATCTTTGCTAGTCCATATTCTTCCTGTACGGCTTCGAAATTGGAATGAATGTCATTTGTAAACAAAATCGCTATATCATCACTATTAATTTCCTCATCATTTGCGCTTGCAACTATCCCTAGCGCTAGCACGGATACAAGTGCAGTCGCCAACAAAATTACATATCTTACTTTTTTCATTATTTTATCTCCGGATTAATTTATTAATAATGCCATACATAATGCTCACGTTTAAAACATTTTATTGTGACATTTTTATATTGCATACGTATGACACATTTTTATTTTTTGTATTCACCTATATGCTTTGCTCTTTAAATACTAGTGTTTGTTATTTTCCTTTTTTTTCTTTATTCTCAGTATCGCAGTATATGCATCTATATAATTTTTTCTCGGCGTTCTTTAGTTTGAAACAATGTTCAATACCAATTTCTGTTGATGTAATACATCTTGGGTTTTTACATTTAATAACATCGACTACTGTATCTGGTAATGAGAGGTGTACTTTAGATAGCAATTTGCCATCTTCAACTCTATTTACAGTTATATTCGGATCGATAAATCCTAATATGTCAAAATCCAGTTCTATTATTTCATCGATTTTGATTATATCCTTTTTACCAAGTTTGCTGCTTGAAGCATTTTGAATGATTGCTACACTGCATTCCAATTTATCTAATTGCAATATTTTATATATTTGCATACCTGATCCTTGATGAATATGGTCTAAAACATAACCATTTACTACTCCATCTATATTCATATTTGCCCCTCCTCATTAACCATTTCTAACAAAAATAATATCAATGCCATTCTAATATGTTTACCGCAAAGCGCTTGGAAAAAGTAACACGCACGAGGATCGTCATCTACTTCTACAGCTATTTCATTGACTCTCGGCAGTGGGTGCATGATACATAGATCTTTTTTCGCAGTTTCTAATTTTTGCATATCTAATATGTAACTATCTTTTAATCTTACATAATCTTCTTCATTGAAAAATCTTTCTCTTTGCACTCTGGTCATATATAATATATCCAATTGAGACATCACCTCTTCTAAGTTCTTTGTTTCTAAGTATTCTATGTTCTTCTCTTGAAGTTCTTCTATTATATATTCTGGTACTTTTAGCTCATCTGGAGAAATTAGGACAAATTTAATCCCCTCATACCTAACCATTGCCTCTATCAAAGAATGTACTGTTCTGCCAAATTTTAAGTCTCCACAAAGCCCAATCGTCAAATTCGAAAGGCTACCTTTCTTTCTCTTGATAGTTAGCACATCTGTCAAGGTTTGTGTAGGATGAAAATGTCCACCGTCTCCAGCATTAATTATTGGAACAGTAGTTTTTTTCGCCCCAACAAAAGGAGCCCCCTCTTTTGGATGTCGCATTGCTATTATATCCGCATAACAACACACCGTTTGAATTGTATCTGATACACTCTCTCCTTTTTTTGCAGAACTGGAATCTGCGGAAGAAAAGCCTAAAACATTTCCACCTAGCTCCATCATCGCGGCTTCAAAACTTAGTCTGGTTCTAGTGCTCGGTTCGAAAAAAAGTGTAGCAAGTTTTTTATGCGCGCAAGATTTTTGATATTTTGCAGGGTTATTTGAAATATCCTCCGCGATTTCCATTAGATAGTCTATTTCCTCCAACGTAAAATCTGTAATGTTAATTAAATTTCTGACCTTTTCCATGTTATTCCTTTCTTCTTTATTTTTACTTTATCAAATGCTATTCTCTTGCCATTTAGCCTTTTAGCCAGTCGGTATCTTGAGGATTATTTCGAAATCGAATTATTCTTTCACCTTCCTCTTGAGTAATATACCTATCTTCGACAGCCACCGAAAGCAAAGTATCAAGGTCAGATAAGCTGACATTCCTCACATCACTTTCTTTAAGCCTATCGATTCCCTTTTGCATACCATAGGTGAAAATGCTAGCTATTCCCAATACGCATGCACCTGCTTCTCTTAATATATTAACCGTGTCTATCGATGAACCTGCTGTGGAAATCAAATCTTCTACAACTACCACTTTTTGGTTCGGAAATAGCTTGCCCTCTATCATATTAGTTCTACCATGGGCCTTTTGTGAACTCCGTACATATCCCATCGGTTTCTTTAGAATATGCCCTACGATTCCCGCATGTGCTATCCCTGCGGTGCTAGTACCCATCAAACACTCGCAATCCGGATATTCCCTCTTGATCAATTCAGCCAATGAATTCTCTACTAGATCTCGGACATCTGGATATGACAATGTCAAACGATTGTCACAGTAAATCGGACTTTTAATTCCACTTGCCCATGTGAATGGATCATTCGGTCTTAAAAAAACTGCCTCTATAGACAGCAATGCTTTTGCGATTTCCTTATTTATCGACATATTAATTACCTCCCCTTCTTAAAATATGCTCATTCTTCTATTTTATTTCAGCACCATTAACATTTATTCTCGCTTACTAAATATAGTACACAATATTTAGTAATGACATCTCTACAGTTTACACAAATTCACTTACGCATCTATCGTATGCTTCAACAGGGTTATCTGCCCCTGTGATGGGGCGTCCTACTACTATATAATCTGAGGACAGCTTTTTTGCATCACTAGGCGTAGTAATTCTGACTTGATCATCTTTCTTTCCATCTTCATAACGAATACCTGGAGTAACTGTAATAAAGTCGTTTCCCATAGAATCATGGATTATTGGTGATTCCATGGGTGAGCATACAACTCCATCTAATCCCGCAGCTTTTGCATTAGACGCGTAGAATTTTACAACTTCATCAAGGTTACCGTTGATTAAAAGTTCTTCCCTCATCACTTGCTGCGAAGTGGATGTTAACTGCGTCACAGCAATTAATTGAGGACGAGAACCATCATCTCTTTTTAAACCCTCTAGTGCGGCTTTCATCATGTCGATACCGCCACCTGCGTGTACATTCGTCATATCTATGTCTAATTTCGATATAGCCTGCATTGCCTTCTTCACTGTATTAGGGATATCATGCATTTTGAGATCAAGAAAAACACTGTGTCCTCTCGATTTTATTTCTTTCACAAGCTCTGGACCTTCACTATAAAATAGTTCCATTCCAATTTTCACAAAAGGTCTACACTCTCCGAATTTCTTCAAAAACTCTAGCGCTTCGTCTCCAGATTTAAAATCTAAGGCTATAATTACATCTTTTCCCATACACTCTCCTTAATCCTTATTATCATATTTCGTCTTTTTGTATATATTACTTCGATTTAAGCTTTTTTCTTGTTCAAGCTAATCCCATATTACTTCGTTCTTAAAAAGCACGGGACCTTCCTTGCATACCCGCTTGTATCCATCTTTAGTTTTTCTAGAGCAACCCATACACGCTCCGAATCCACAACCCATACGACTTTCAAAACTAAATTGCCCGTCACAGTCAATTTGAGAAAGTGCCTTTAACATAGGTTCAGGCCCGCAGGCACAAATATAGTCAAATTTACGTGTTATTATTTCTTTCTTCCCCTCAATCAAACCACTTGTGGAGAGACTGTTTTCATTTTCGACAAGTACACCCGATACGATCCACTCCTTGTTTTTGTTTTGCGAGATAAGGTCGGTTACAAATCCTTTATTATAATTACTTTCATCTACTGTCGTAACGAAAACATCTACGCCTAACTCTAGAAACTCTTTTATATAATAGATGTCCTTGGCTGAATTGAATCCCAAAATAATAGTAGGATGTTGTCCATTTTGTGTTAGCGCTTTGGCAAGACCATACATCGGTGGAATTCCAACACCACCCCCCACTATCAGCGTCCGTGGGCTAATTTTTTCAACATCGTATCCATTGCCAAGTGGCGCTAATATAGAAAGGACTTTTCCCGCGGTCATTTTTGACATCGCACGTGTTCCTTCCCCAACAACCTTATAAATAATAGTAAATCTATCTCCGCAGTAATCTGCAACGGAAATAGGTCGTCTAAGAAAAAGACCCTCTATCTCTATATTTACAAATTGACCAGGTGAATTAAATGATGTGCAATCACCGGATAAAACCATTTCATACACTCCGTCGGCAATGGAATTATTGTTTTCTATTACATACTTGTTGTCAGATATCTTCATTCGCTATTCTCCTATTATTTTATTGATGTACTATATTGTCATTACAAAAAAATAGGGGTTTTAAGATGAAAAAATATACATCCCGTAACCCCTAAACGTATTTATTATAGAACTCGACAATTCTGTCAATTCCTTATCTATCATGTTTACCATTAGTATAAACACCTTCCTATTTCTATTAGTAGTATAACTCCCAACTATTATATTGTGTGCATAGAAGTGAAAATATCCTCGTGCATAATATATACAGCCATGTTTGGTATTTCTTTTGCAATGTTCGCTTTGATTTCTTCTATGCTCGATTCACATTGAGCCACGTCGATAACCATAATCATGCAAAAAAATTGGTCCAGTACACTTTGAGTAACCTCAATAATATTTGCCTTTTCGATTGCACAAACACCCGACACTTTTGCTAATATTCCTACATTATCTTTGCCTGTTACAGATACAACAGCCTTTATTACTTTTGAATCCATTTTTCACACCTCATGTTCACTCGTTCAATATTACCATTTTTTTTGACCGATTGCAATTGCTTAATGTAAATTTTCTAAATATTTTATCTTATTTTTCAAATCAGTTATAACTTTCGCAAGCGCTCATATTATATAAGGTCTCGGAGAGCTATAACTGATAAATAATACTATTAATTAATATTAGTCTACACTGTCAAATTGAGAATTGTAAAGATCTGAATAAAATCCATTCATTGCCAGTAATTCCTCATGAGTCCCTGTTTCGATTACATCTCCATCTTTCATTACCAAAATCAAGTCTGCATTCTTTATAGTAGACAATCTGTGGGCAATGACAAAAGAAGTTCTCTTTTCCATCAATTCATCCATAGCTTTTTGTATTTGGTGTTCTGTCCTAGTATCTATAGAAGAAGTCGCCTCATCGAGAATTAGCATGGGCTTATCTGCAATCATTGCTCTTGCAATTGTAATCTGTTGCTTTTGTCCCTGTGATAACTCGAGTTTGTCATTCAATACTGTGTCGTATCCATGCTCTAACGTTTTCACAAAATGATGAAGCCCGACCGCTTTAGTCGCTTGATTTAATGCCTCTTCTGAAACATTTTCTGTAGCATATACTATATTTTCCCTAAGAGTTCCTTCAAAAATCCAAGTATCTTGTAACACCATACTAAACTTAGAGTGAACATATTCTCTTTTCACATCTTTGATTGAAACGTCATCTATCAAGATATCACCAGAATTTAATTCATAAAATCTCATTAAAAGATTCACCATAGTTGTTTTTCCTGCCCCCGTAGGGCCAACAATTGCTATTTTTTGCCCGCTATTAACTTTTGCATTGAAGTCATTTATTATTACTTTATCCGTATCGTAACCAAAGTTTACATTTTTAAATTCTACATTACCCTTAACACTATCGAATTCTTTCGTTTTGCTAGATTCATCTGACATCTCAGCCTCATCTAAAAACTGAAATACTCTTTCCGCAGCTGCCATGCCCGATTGCAAGTTCTGCATCGATTGAGCAATTTGTCCAAGTGGCTGAGTGAAGAGTCTAATGTATACCATGAACGCGACTATTATTCCAAAACTGATACTTCCATTAAGTGCAAGCAATGCCCCTACAATACACACACAAACGTATCCAAAGTTTCCAATAAATGTCATAATTGGCATCATAAGGCCTGACAATGCTTGTGCTCTAAAAACACTTGACCTCAAATCACTGTTGATAGAATTAAACACGTTGATAGCATTTTTTTCTCCATTATACGCCTTAACTACACTATGTCCTGCATACATCTCTTCGATATGCCCGTTTATTTTTCCCAAACATTTCTGCTGATTTGCGAAATGTTTTTGAGAATTTTTCATCACAAATATCATGAATATGAACCCGACTGCCGTTGAAATGATCGCTGTCACCGTTAAAATTGCATTCGTAATAAGCATCATAATTACCGACCCTACTAACAGAGTGACAGCAGAAATAAATGTTCCCATAGATTGCGAAAGGGTTTGTCCTACTGTATCAACATCGTTGGTAACTCTTGATAAAACATCGCCCTTTGAATTCCTAGAAAAATATACCATCGGCAGACGATTTATTTTATTTGCAATATCAGTCCGTAGATTTTTCGCTGTTTTTTGCATTACTGTTGAAATCATTACACCCTGAATAATAGAAAGCACATAACTAGTCGCATATACGATGGCAAGGAATAATCCTATGGAAAATACAGCTCCTAAATCTATCTCCCCGACACCTGTCATGCTTGTAGCAATACCTTCGGTGATCGTATCCGTCAATTCCGTCAGTTGTCCTGGACCTATCAATGTCAATATTGAACCTAACATTGCAAAAATAATTGCAACGACCATCAGACCTTTTCTCTTTTGTATATATGCGATCATTTTCCGTACAGTGAGTTTAATGTCTCTTGCCTTTTCGCCTCCCATTCTCACGCCGGGACCTCTTTCTATTCTTTTATTTTTATCGTTCGAGCCGATTTCATAATTATTTTTAGGCATTATTTCGTCCCTCTCTTCTGTCTTTATTTCCATACATGATGACATAATTACACTTATACATTTTTCAGCTCCTCCTCTGAGAGTTGCGAAAGAGCAATTTGCTTGTACACATCACATGTTTTCAGCAAATCCGCATGCTCTCCCATACCAACTATCTCACCATTCTCAAGCACAATTATTTTATCAGCATCTTTTATTGTTCCTATTCTTTGTCCAACAATCAACATTGTAGCATCGCCGCATTCTTGCTTTAAACTTTCACGTAATTTGCGATCAGTTTTGTAGTCAAGCGCCGAAAAAGAATCATCAAAAATAAATATCTCAGGATCTCTATAAATGGATCTCGCTATGGATATCCGTTGTTTTTGTCCACCTGAAAAATTTCTGCCACCTTGGGCAACATGTGCATCGTATGTATTTTCCAAACTTGTCACAAATTCTGATGCCTGTGCGTTTTCCAATGATGAAAGCAACGCATTCTCATCTTTATTTAGATTATTATTATCACCAAACACAACATTAGATTTGATTGTTCCGGTAAATAATATTGATTGTTGTGAGACATACCCTATCAATGAATTGAGTGCATTCTTTGTATATTTTTTTACATCTACGCCATTGACTAGAATCTCCCCCTCTGTAGCATCGTAAAACCTAGGCACCAAATTCATCACAGTACTCTTACCACATCCGGTAGAGCCAATAAAGGCTACTGTTTCCCCTTTTTTTGCTGCAAAACTAATATCCTTAAGCACATAGTCTTCAGATTGGGGATATTTGAAACTCACATTTTTAAACTCGATTTCTCCTTGCTTATTTTCAAGTCCTGAAACGGCATTACCTTCCACGATACTGTCTTTAGTTTGAAGCACTTCATTTATACGTCGCGCAGAAACGCTCGCCCTTGGATACAACATGAAAACCATGACTAACATCATAAATGACATTATTACTTGCATTGCATAAGAAGAAAATACAATCATATCAGAAAACAGAGTCATCTTGTCAATGCCCATGGCTTCACTTATCAAAACAGCACCCACAAGATAGACAGCTAATGTCAATCCACTACTTACCATTTGAATACTAGGCATTAAAAATGACATCGTCCTTGCAACAAAAAGATTAGTTTGTGTGAGCTCTTCATTTGCTAACTCGAACTTTTTACCCTGATAATCTTCAGCATTGTATGCCCTTACAACACTTAATCCATCTAAATTTTCTTTAGATACTTTATTGATGTTGTCTGTTAACACTTGCAATTTCTTAAACCGTGGTACAGCCAATGATAAACATGTACTAACAATAAGAAACAAAACTAAAACAGCTACACCTGTTGCAATTGTCCATGCGTCACTTTTATTTGCGATTTTCGCTATTGCCCACGCTGCTGTAATAGGTGCCTTAATTAGCATTTGCATTCCCATTACAATAAGCATTTGAACTTGTGTAATATCATTTGTAGTTCTTGTAATCAAACTGGCTGTAGAAAAAGAGTTAACTTCCCTCATGGAAAATCCCATAACTTTTTCAAATAATTTTGATCTCGTGATAAAAGAAAAAGTCGATGCAATACTAGCCGCGATAACTGCTACCGCCACAGATAAAATCAAACTTCCTACAGCACATAGAATCATCTTGAATCCTGCTTCATATATTTCACTCATTGCACTTCCATCAGTTTGAACAAGCATAGTTATTTCAGACATGTAGTCTGGCAATGTAAGATCAAGATACACTTGTGCACACGTCAAGACAAGTACGAGCACCACCAACATATACTCTCGCGATGATAGATTTCTAAAAATTTTAATCATTATACTCCTCCAAGTTTGCGGGAACATTTTCGTCCATAATAGCTTTAAGTTTCTCTAATTTGACAAATAATTCCTCTAACTCATCTAATCCAAACTCATCTACAATTTTTTCCATAGTCCCATATATTTGGGATTTTAAGTCTTCCGCAAATTTCTTTCCTGCTGCACTCAGTTTCAATACTTTTGATCTTGCATCGACAGATGAGTTGGATTTAACTATTAATCCTTTTTTTTCAAGCCTTTTAACCAATACTGCCATCCTTGCAGAACTAATTTGCAAAAATTTACATATATCCGCCGATGTAACTTCTTCTTCGGATTCATGTAGATATTTAATCACTGCAAAAACACCTACGTCACTTTTGTTCATTTTCTCAAAAATTTGTCTAGGTCTATTTTTATGAAAAAGCTCTAACGCGTAGAATACTTCTTCTTTCCTTGCCATACTATATTTCCCCTCTTTATTAATTTGACTAACTGAGTTAGCATTATAGCATTACTAACCCAGTTAGTCAATAGAGTTGTTGTGTTTTTTCCTACACATAATCAACTCTCAAATTGTCATTTAACGTTCCGTACTAACTAAATTCATCAAAGCTTCATTATTTTCATCAGAAGTTTTAGGTCGATGTTCAAATGCAATGTAAGAAAAGAATCTCTAAAAACAAATAAAAAAAGCGAGACAAAAATTGTAGTCTCGCTTCAAAAATATACTTTTAGGATTAAGTATATTCCATCTAAAAAATCAAATATACTAAAATAAAATTAGTGATACCTATAGTTATCAGAATATACAAGTTATACTTCGTTTTTTCTGATTTCATCGTAATTTGACGCAGCCATATCTTGAACACTCAACGGTGATAATAGAAAAACAGTATCAATTGAATTTTCAATCATAAAGGTATTTAATTTTTAATGTCTAGTATCTTTTCCACACTTCGCATTGTGCGCAACACTAAAAAATACTAGCTTTGTTCAAGAAATTCATTTTCTTAAATATATGCTGTAAACTAAATTGTTTTTCATTTTTACTCTTTATAAAAGCTTTTTTTAGGGGATCTATATCTTGCATCACAGTATTTGGACGACCCAAAAAATATCCTTGACCATAATCAATCCCAAGCTTTATAAGTTCTTCGAGTTCCTCCTCCTTTTCGATCCCTTCCGCGATTATCTTTATGTTAGCATTTTTGCAAAAATCAACTAGCGCACGACACAATATGAGTTTTATTTGATCCATATCAATATTGCGAATCAAATGCATATCGAGCTTTATGAACTTTGGCTTAATATCAACTATAACATTAAGCCCGGAAAACCCAGATCCCACATCGTCGATTGCTATTCCGTAATTCTGTATTTTATAGTGTTCAATAGTATCATAAAAAAGTGTTTTATCTATCACAGAAACACGTTCTGTTATTTCAAAAGTGATCTTGCTCTCTTGAATTCCTAGTTCTTCAAGCTTAGCTTTTGTAAACCCTTCTTGAAATTTTTCATCATATATAATATTCGGATTAACATTCAAAAAAAGATGTTTGCTTTGATTTTGATGCGAGTAACTCTCTAATGATTTCTTGCGGCAAATAGATTCTAATTCCCATGAAACCTTGAATTGTTCAGCTAACTTGAAAAGGCTTTCAATTCCTATCCCAATTTCACTAGAATTAATACGGCTAAGCGCTTCATATGCAAACACTTCTCCATCTTTCAGTGAGACAATGGGTTGAAAAACGGGATAAATATAATCATTTTCTAGTATTACTTCTAAAGGATTCGATATATTTTGAAACATTGGGTAAACCTCCTATTTTGTTTTCAGATAGAATATACCACGTCTATGAAAAGCTTAAATCAAAACACTGTAAAGAATTAATTAAATTTTTTAATTATCAGATCATCCTCATAAACAAATAGTTTTATTCTTTTTGTATGTTCTTACAAAAAATTACATCTCAATTATCCTTACTTACAAAATATACACTCTTCATATATGCTAAAATATATTAATTCAGAATTGTAGCACAATTCTGCATATACTTACAAATCGTGATGTCTGCAAAGGTCTTGCATCATCACAATTAAAGAAATTATCACATATTATTAGTACATCACTTTAGAAAGAGGTTCACACTGTGTTAAAAGAAGTAGAATTTAGCCATGTGCTAGAAGCAAAAGATAGAATTTCTCCATATATTACCAAGACACCTTTAGAAAAGTCACTACATCTAAGTGATGATACAACTTCTCTATTTTTAAAAATGGAATGCCTTCATAAAGTAAAGAGTTTCAAGATTAGAGGTGCATTAAATAAAATCCTATCGCTGAGTGACGAGGAAAAAGAGAAAGGAATAATTACTATTTCATCTGGGAATCACGGAATAGCAGTCAGCTATGCGGGAACACTTACAGGAGTAAAGAATTCTAAAGTAATAGTGCCCACCATTACCCCCAGAGCCAAAGTTAATCAAATCAAGCATTACGGCGCCGAAGTAATGGAAGTAGGAAATAATTACGATGAAGCCCATTCATTCGGTGAGGAATACATATCTAATAACAACATGAGTTTTGTAGATGCTTATGACAAGGACTATGTAGTATATGCCGGACAAGGAACTTGCGGATATGAAATAATTGACGAAAATCCAGAAATCGATGTTATTCTAGTCCAAATCGGTGGTGGTGGTTTAGCTACAGGAGTCGCAGTAGGTGCTAAAGGACTCAAAAAAAATGTGCAGGTGATTGGAGTTCAAACGGAAGCTTGTATTGCAATGGTAGATTCAATTAAGGATAACAAAGCATATCTAGAATATCCATCCAAAGAATCTATTTGTGAAGCACTCACTGGCGGAATAGGAGAACTTGCTTTTCAAATGCATGAAAAGGTATACGATGAAATACTTGTCGTTACAGAACAAAATATACGTAAAGCTACAGCACACATGACTCTCAATGAAAGGTGCGTAGCAGAAGCATCAGGAGCAGCTACAGTTGCAGCTTTTTTGCAATATCGAGACAAATTCGAGGGCAAGAACGTAGCTGCCATTATTAGTGGCGGAAATATAGATGGTACACTGTTGAAAGAACTAATCACAGAATATAATATTTAATTATTATTTTATAGAAGGAGGAAAAATGACTAGATATATTGTAAAACGATTATTGTTAGGAATAATAACAATATTTGGCGTAATAGTAATCACCTTTTTTATGATGAGAGTTTTGCCAGCAGATGCTGCTAGAAAGTGGGCCGGACCCAAAGCGACTCCAGAACAAGTCGAACTAGCTGCGGAAGAACTTGGTACTAACCTCCCACTGCCTCAGCAATTATTTATCTTTCTAGGAGACTTAGCGCAGGGAGATCTAGGCGATTCACTTGTAAGCAAGCAACCAGTTGTAGATGAAATCCAAGCATATTTTCCAGCAACTTTAGAACTTGTACTAGTCCCGACATTACTTGCGGTAGTGTTAGGAATGATATTAGGAATCGTATCTGCAAATAAAAAAGATCATTGGATCGATCATATTGCGAGATTTACGACTGTAGGTGCTATATCGCTCCCCACATTCTGGACAGCACTGTGTTTACAACTACTATTCTACAGTATATTAAACTGGCTTCCTTTAGGAGGAATGTTTGACACTATGACTTCCGTCATGTATCCTGTGGAAAGAATTACAGGAATCGTAACAATAGATTGCCTGTTAACCGGTAACTTTGTAGCACTTTTTGACTTTATGAAACACTTGATACTCCCAGGAATCACAATTGCACTGTTTCCGCTTGGACTTGTCGCAAGAATGACAAGATCCGCCATGCTAGAGATATTAAATGAAGATTACATCAAAGCAGCAAGAACATATGGATTAAGTGAAACCACGGTACTATGCAGATATGCACTCAAAAATTCATTAGGACCTACAGTTACTGTAGTAATCAATAGTATCGCGGCTACATTGATAAATACATTTTTAATCGAAGCAATTTTCAACTGGCCTGGAATAGGTTCATATATCGCCAATTCGATCACTTCGATGGACTATCCTGTAATCATGGGAGTAACCATTTTATCCGCTATATTATATGTAGGATTAAATTTAGTTGCAGATATTATCATAGCATTAGATCCACGAGTAAGATTATAAATAGAAAGGATAGGGCAAACAATGAACACAATCAAAAGCGAAACTGACTCCAAAAACAGGACTACAGAAATTTTTCAGGTACGATTTAATAATCTTATTCGAATGATTAGGATGCTGTGCAAAAACAAACTAACAACAATTGCCTTAATTATAATACTAATATTAGTTTTTTTAGCAGTTTTTGCTCCTTATATTATTCCATATCCTGAACACATTACGGATGAATTAAATTTAGAAGACAAACTATTACCACCATCAAGCGAATATTGGTTTGGAACGGATGAAATGGGAAGGGATATGCTTTCAAGGGTAATTTACGGTGCAAGAATTTCACTTTCTGTTGCTACATTTACAGTAATAATTGCCATGCTAATTGGCGTTCCATTAGGCGCAATTGCAGGTTCTACCGGTGGGAAAATTGACGAGGTAATTATGCGTATTACCGACATGTTCATGGCTTTTCCCCCGCTACTTCTCACAATTGCAATTGTAAGTGTATTAGGGCCAAGTCTAAATAATGTAGTAATTGCTACCAGTATAGCTTGGTGGCCACTATACGCTAGGCTCGTTAGGGGACAAGCCATATCATTAAAAGAAAGACAATTTGTTCAAGCATCTAAAGCTATTGGAACATCACATATGAAAATAATATTTAAACACATTTTACCCAACTGCATTTCGCCAATAATTGTTCAAGCATCTATCGATATAGGGGGAGCTATCTTAAATATATCCGCATTAAGTTTCCTAGGACTCGGTGCACAAGCGCCAATGCCAGAATGGGGATTGATGATAAACATTAGTAAAGGCTATTTTTTAAATGCTAGTTGGTATAGTCTTTTCCCGGGACTTGCAATTTTCATAACCGTTTTAGCCTTCAATCTATTAGGCGATGGCTTAAGAGAAATAATAGATCCAAAAACAAAAAAAGACTAGGAGATATCAAAATGAGTTATGTTGAAATAGAAAATTTGAAGGTTGATTTTTTGCAAAGTGGAAAATCAAACACCGCTTTGAATATAGACAGTCTCAAAATCGAAAAAGGCGAGGCTTATGGAATAATTGGAGAAAGCGGCACAGGGAAAACAGTACTAGCTTTATCTATGCTTAAATTACTAGATAATAGTATTTCAGTAACAACTTGTGACAAACTGAAAATAGGTAATAATGACATCTTGCAGCAAAGCCCAAAAGACATGCAAAAAAAGATTAGAGGTAGCGAAATAACAATGATTTTTCAAGATCCCATGTCAAGCTTGAACCCTGTTTTCACAATTGGGCAGCAATTAGAAGAAGTAATTAAAAAACACAAAAAAACACCTAAAAAAGAACTTCGATCGGAAGCGATACGCATGTTAGAACTTGTTCAATTGCCAGATCCCGAAAAATCATGCAACAAATATCCCCATCAATTATCGGGTGGACAGAGACAAAGAGTAATTATTGCACTAGCGCTCTCGTGCAATTCAAAGTTTCTAATAGCGGATGAACCTACTAGAAATTTAGATGTGACTATACAGGCAGGAATACTTAAATTGATAAAAGATTTGCAAGAAAAAATAGGTGTTACGCTTCTCTTCATTGCAAATAACCCGGGAGTAATTTCTCTCACCTGTGAAAATACGGCAATTCTATACAAAGGAGAAATAATAGAAAAAGGAAATACACAGAAGATATTAACTAATCCCACTCATCCATATACAAAAATACTCTTAGATGACACTAGCGAAGATGAAGGCATATCATCATTCCGGCATAACTCATGGGATATTGACAACCATTCCCCTTATACTCCCGGAAAACATGAGTCTCCAGGATTATTTATCGAAATCGAAAAAGACCACTACGTAAAATGTGCAAAAGAAAACAGAACTGGAGGGGAAGACCATGTGTGAAGTAATTCTAAAAACAAAAGACGTAAAAAAACATTTCGCTGTGAACAAATCAGCTTTTTCAAAAGAAATCCAAACTGTAAAGGCTGTGGATGGTGTTTCCTTCGAATTGAACAAAGGTGAAGTTCTAGGGCTTGTAGGAGAATCTGGATGCGGAAAATCAACACTAGTAAACACGATTCTTCGTTTGCATGAACCTACTTCGGGAAGCGTAATTTTTGATAACGTTGAAATGTTTTCATTATCAAAAAAGGAACTACGAGAAACAAGAAAAGCTATACAAATTGTATTCCAGGATCCATTTTGGTCACTAAATCCTAGATTGCAAATAGAGAAAATCGTCGGTGAGCCACTTTCGGTACAACTTGGAATGAAAGGCAAAGAGCTAACAAAAAAAGTAAGCGAAATGCTCGATTTAGTTGGAATCGAAAAAAATGCTTTATTGAAATATCCGCATGAATTCAGTGGAGGGCAGCGACAAAGGATAGCAATTGCACGTGCACTATCGCTAATGCCAAAACTAATAGTTTTAGATGAACCAACTTCTGCAATAGATGCTGTATCTCAAAATCAAATACTTGAAATGCTTGTAGCACTAAAAAAAGAGTTTGCGCTTACTTATATTCTGATATCTCACGACATAAGTGTAGTTAATTACTTATCAGATAAAATCGGAGTAATGTACTTAGGCAAAATGGTAGAATACGGAGATTCGAAAATTGTGTACAATGATGCAAAGCATCCCTATACTAAAGCTTTATTCCAAGCTGTTCCTAAGATCGGTGTCACTAAACTCAATGATATTGAAATATTAGATAGCAATGTTCCTAGTGTAATAAACTTACCTAGCGGTTGTAGGTTCCATGATCGATGCAGCGAGTGTATGGAACAATGCAAAGAATTGCCCCCAATTGAAACGTATTTTGATGATAAAAGATATGTTGTATGTCATAAATATTTATAGTTATAAAAAGGAGAAAATTAAAAATGAAAGAATTAACAATGCAAGAAATCAAAGAAATGCTATTTGGATGTACAATCCTAGGCTGCGGCGGCGGTGGGGAGTTCATCGAAGGATTAGAGATGATGGAAGAGTGTTACAAGGACGGGTTTACATGCAAAATTGCCGAGGAAGGTGAAATGAAAGACTCTGACTGGTTAGGAACTCCATATTTTTGCGGATCGGTTTCTCCTATTACAGACGAAATGCAAAAAAAATATGAAGGCCTTCCCGAGGCTGGAAGGAATTCAGCAGTAAGAGCATTCCAAGTAATGGAAGAATACATGAAAACGGAGTTTAAAGGTGTAGTTGTAACTGAATTAGGCGGGTTGAATACAGCAATGGCTTTAGATGTAGCATCAAGGTTGGGAAAACTTGTTGTAGATGCTGATCCTTCTGGCAGATGTGTACCTGAACTACAACATACTACTTACAACTTATATGATATTCCAATTTGCCCAATTACTGTTTGCAGCCCATTTGGAGATGTAGCTATTATCCCTGAAACCGTAAACGATTTCAGAGCCGAAGCATTTACAAGAGCTTTAGCGGTAGTAAGCAGAAATGAAGTAGGTTGTGTGGATCATCCGGGTCAATGGAAAGACCTTAAAGGAGCTCTCATTCACGATACGCTTACATTGTCTCTTAATGTTGGTAAAGTTGCATTCGCAGCAAAAGAAAAAGGTGAAAATATCGGATATGCTGTTGCCAGAGAATTTGATGGATATATTTTATTTGATGGTGATATTACTAAAGAATGGTACGAAGATAAAGATGGCTTTACTATAGGTGAAATGGAAATCAAGGGAACTGGGGATTTCAAAGATCAACATTTTAAAATTTGGTTTGAAAATGAAAATGTCATTAGCTGGCTCAATGGTGAATATCACGTATTATCACCAGATCTAATTAACGTAATCAGAAATGACACAAATGAACCTCTAACAAATCCTAACGCTGAAGTAGGAATGAACGTAACAGTTATGGCGATGAAAGCTCCTGAAAAA
>CAYJGJ010000010.1:0-10983 GCA_964370025.1 uncultured Oscillospiraceae bacterium | reverse complement strand
CGATTGTTTAGGCCCTAAGTGTTTCGGATTTGATACTCCATACAGAATGATTGAAGATGTTCTAAAATAGACATATTTAATAAAATATAATATTTAAAAAGGAGGAAAATATTATGAAAAAAACATTAGTTATTTTGCTTTGTCTAATCCTTACAATTGGATTATTTACAAGTTGTGGAGGAAGTGATAACGGTAGCGGTAGCGAAAACATGGTTGTCTACGGTTATCCCTATGAGCCTATCCTAGACTGGGATCCAAGCGTAATGTATTCAAATGGGAAAATCGTTCTTCACAATGTATATGAAACTTTAACTAGGATTAACCCTGAAACCGGAGAAGAAGAATTTGTGTTAGCGGAAAGCTATACTGTCAGCGATGATGGTTTAATTTACACATACAAGTTAAGAGAGGGAGTCACATTTCATGATGGAACGCCTTTTACAGCGGAAGCAGTAAAATTCTCTTATGAAAGAACAAGAGATATGGAACAAGGTCCATCCTATATGTATGCAGCTATCGATGCAATTAATATCATAGATGACTTTACTGTAGATATAGTGCTAAAATATCCATCTCCATTTAACCTAGTAGCTAGTGCAAATTATGGCGCATTCATAATGAGCCCTTCTATTGCAGACAAAGGCGATGACTGGTTTGTTGATGGCAATGAAGCAGGTACAGGCCCGTATACAGTACAATCTCAAGTAACAGGAAACGAAGTTGTATTAGCAGCATACCCTGACTACTGGGGCGGTTGGACTGAAGGACAATGCGAAATAGCTGTAATTCAAAAAATCACAGAATCTTCATCGAGAACACAAATGGTAACAGCAGGAGATTTAGACATTACTGTTCAATTGCCATATGAAGATATTCAGCAACTAGAAACAGAATCCGCAGTCAATATTGAAGAACAAGAAACACTTCAAAGTATTTGGGTTCATATAAACACAGAAGCCGATGTAACTTCTGATCCGTTAGTAAGAGAAGCCTTAGTTGCAGCATTCCCATATGATGACGCGATAGAATTTGCCCTCGGGTTTGCAGGAGCTCAAGGACTAGGTGCTATTCCTGCTACAATGTGGGGAAATGGCGAAGGCGAATTAGAAACACAAGTTTATGATATAGATAAAGCAAAAGATTTAATGATAGAAGCTGGATACGAAGGCCAAACTATTGATTTAACTTTTACGTATTCATCTGGCGTAGATTCTCATAGAAAAATAGCTGAAATGTACAAAGTAGAACTTGCGAAAATCGGAATTAATCTTGAAATACAAGCTTTAGCATGGGATAGCTTAGCGGAATTAGCAAGAAGTACAGAACCTAATGACAGACAAGATTTGCTAATTATGTTCCAAGAACCTGACTATTCAAGTCCATATGCATTTTTACAAACATACATGGCTACAGATCCTAATATCAATATGAACTTCTCATATTATGCAAATGCAGAATTTGACAGTTTAATTAATCAAGCAGAGGAAACAGCAGGAAGAGATCTAGAAGCTGCATCTAACTTATTTGTAGATGCGCAAAAAATAGCTATGGAAGATAACCCTATAATATTTGTGGCTGATAGCCATGAACTTTGGGTAACCAATGCTGCTAAAATTAAATCAATAAATCTTAACCCTATGTATAATCATACGGTTAGATTTTATGAAGTAGAATTAAACTAACTCATTTACGCTACAACTTATATTAATTAAATTGATTTCACCCGGTATATCAACACGTATTTTAAAACAATAGCAGGGCGGGGCAAACTCGCCCTGCTATTTAAGAAAGAGGAATAAAAATGCAACATAAAGATAATATGATAGAATCTTTAGATAAACTTATTAGGTTTCAATCTACTAATGAAGTACTATTACCAGGAAAGTTATATGGAAAAGAAACTTATGAAGCTTTGGATTATGTATTAGATTTATGCGATAGTTTTGGGTTTAGAACGCGAAAATTCGAAAAGCATGGGGGATTTGCGGAAATCGGCACTGGCGATGAGATGATGGGAATTTTAGTTCATCTCGATGTCGTTCCAGCTGGTGATTTGGAGAATTGGAATACGAATCCTTACGAAGCTACAGAAATAAATGGCAAGCTATTCGGAAGAGGAGTTATCGATGATAAAGGCCCTACAATAGGCGTTATCTATGCTATGAAAGATTTACTAGATAGCGGAATAGAATTAAATAAGAGAGTTCGAATTATCTTCGGAATGTCTGAAGAAAATGGAGACTGGTCAGATATAGAATATTATAAATCAGTCGAGGAACATCCAACATTTGGATTTACACCCGATGCAGATTTCCCCGTAGTATTTGGTGAAAAAGGAATAGCCGAGATTGAGATCTCGATGGATAAAAAAGAAGCAGAAATATTAAGCATTAAAGGCGGTGTAGCCATTAATATGGTGCCAGAAAAGACTGAAATAAATTTGAAAGATGTCGATGGTACGACTATTACCGTACTGGAAATTGGAGAATCCGCGCATGCAAGTATGCCTTGGAATGGCAAAAATAGCATTGCAATGGCAATGGATAATGTCATGAATTTAATCGATAAAGGAGTTGTAAAGTGTAGGTTTGCAGAATTTTATTCGACCCTTTTTGGACATGATTATAGTGGAAAGCTGCTGGATGCATACTTTAGTGATGAACAAAGTGGCGAAATTACATATAACACTGGTATTATAAAAAATGAAGATAACAATGTAAAGTTGCTTATAGATATAAGATATCCTGTTACATATAAGATAGAGGAAGTATATACAAGAATAAAAGATAAAATAACAGAGTATAAAGAGAAATATAATATAGAATCGCTAGAAACGAAGTTAATTTTTAACGATTCACCAATATATTCAGATAAAAATAGTGCGCTTGTTACTAATTTAATGAGTGCCTATAAAACAGTTACAAACGATGAAACAGAAGCGATTGTCATGGGCGGTGGAACTTATGCCCGCACTATGTCAAATATTGTGGCGTTTGGACCAAGTTTTCCTGGAAGAGAGTTGACAGAGCATCAAGCAAACGAGTATATTTATGTTGAGGACTTATACAAAGGGAGAGAAATATACGCTCTAGCCATAAAAAACACGTGCTCAGTATAAGGGCAATTAAAGAGGACTACAATGATTACAGTTAAAGAAATTACAAAACTTTGCTCTACTACACAATTACGACTGGTAGCTGGAAGCGACGGCCTTAGAAATATAGTAAAAAATGTAGGAATTCATGACTATGAAGACGAACGCGAAATCGAAAAGTGTTTTTTTCCTGGCGACTTTGTACTTTCCTCGCTTGCTGCGTGCAAAGGCAACAAAAAACTTGCGGATAAATACCTTGAATCCATGATAAATAGAAAAGTATCTGCAATTGCAATTAAGGAAATTTTCTTTAACGAAATCTCATCACATATAACAAAACTAGCAAATAGTAAAAATGTTGTCATCTTTTTTTATCCACAAAATGTATACATGGAAGATATAATTGTGGAGGTAAGCGAAACTCTTAAAGAAAAAGAAAAAGGAATAGAGTTTGAGCAGAGCATCAATATGTTGCTTGATAACGAGTTGCCCGAGTCGAAATTTAAAGCATTGAAGTTTGAAGTAAACCCACTGCAATATTCAAAAATAGCGATAATGAATATTACTTCTAAAGTGAAAAGAAAAGAATCAAAGATTAACAAGGTAGGCGATTTAGAGCTAGCGCATAAATATCTTGTTTCAAAAAATTTATTAATGATATTTAAATATAAAAATGGATATTTGGGCTTTTATTCGTATGATACGGTTTCAAAAAGTGACCGCATGAAATTAACAGAAATAATAAAAGACTTAGGCGTAAAAATCAGCGATTATTACGTCGGAATAGACGTATCTGAAAATATGGATGCTTTAGCGGATACTATTGTGAATAGTATTAGTGCGTGTCATGTTGCGCGACTATGGGAAAAAGATGCTCTTGAGCATAAGGACATAGGAGTATATAAATATCTACTACCAATTAAAAAAACAAGTTCCGCATACATTGCGTATGAAAAAACTTTAAACACCCTGAAAAAATCTGATGAAGAAAATCATACACATTTTTTGGAAACTATAAAATGCTATGTCGAAAATCATGGAGAAATTGGAAGAACGGCATTGACGCTAAAGCAGCATCCAAATACGATTAGGTATAGATTAAAAAAGGCAAGTCTAGAACTAAACCTTGGTGACAATTTGAAAGATGGCGGATATGAGGAGTTGTACCTTTTAATTAGCATGTACAATATACTAGAACTTTCCGATAAATAAAAGATAGGACGATAATATTTTAGTAAGGAAATTGTAATGAAAATAAAAAAAGAATATACCTGTGCATTATTATTATCGATGGATTTATTAGGTGGAAAATGGAAACTGAGAATCTTATGGCATATTTTAAATGGCGATAATAGATTCTCGTTACTACAAAAAGGAATACCCGATATTACTCATAAAATGCTTGTCACACAATTAAAGGAACTTGAACAAAGCAAGATACTGATAAGAACTGTAGTATGCGAAAAACCACTAAATGTGGTTTATTCTTTGTCTACAGAATATGAGGGGTTGATCCAGTTGGTAGAGGGGTTTTGCGACTTTTCGAAAGAATACGCCAATAAAAATGAAATCACGCTTGAGGATCTATAGGTACAAAAAAGTACGTTATTGTCTTATTTATTGTGTTTAGATATAATTGAATTATAAATTAATTACGATAATAGGAGGTAACGAAAGTGAATTATCCAAGAGCATTTTCACATATAGGTTTGTCTGTACCTAACTTAGAACAGGCAGTAAAATTTTACAGTGAAGTTATGGGTTGGTATGTTGTAATGCAACCATCCATTATTAAAGAGGAAAATACTTCAGCAATAGGAATAATGTGCGAAGAAGTATTCGGTAAAGGTCACGGCGATTTTAAAATTGCGCATATGGTCACATCTAATTCTATTGGAATAGAATTATTTGAGTTTGTAGATAACGATAAAAAGAAAAAGCCCTTTGAGTTTAAAAATACAGGTCTTTTTCACTTTTCCGTACAAGATCCGGACATCGAGGGAATGGTTGAAAAAATCGTAGCTCATGGCGGTAAACAGAGAATGCCAATCAAAGAATATTATCCAAATGAAAAACCCTACAAAATGTGCTATGTTGAAGATCCGTTTGGCATTGTCTTTGAGATTTATACTCACAGCTATGAAGTAACTTACTCAAAGGGTGCCTATTAACAAATATGATGAACAATCTATGAAGAAGACAAATGTAAAATAAGTCGAATCAGCGATAGAGCATATGTCCTCCTCTGCCACTATTTTAGGAGAAATATACATCCGTATATACTTCTAAAATAGTGGCAGTTGTTCTAAAACAACACTTTCTCTTTTTCGCTCTGTAATAATCGCGCTGCTATTTACCTCGCCGATGAGTAAAGGCGATAGTGGGTTGTGATTACGCATATTGGAAAACGCTGTTTTTTCGTTTTGTAGCGCATAGCAATAAGTACATCCATTTGCACAGCAATTATACGTCCCGATATCTATGCTTTCGAGGCAAAGACATTCGGGGCGTTGATTTTTATCCCTAGTGTCGGCTATATTGATTCCAATCACCTTCTCGATAATTCTTTTGTCAATGCAAGCACCGTGCTTGATTCCGTACTTCTCGAGATCTATATATTCAGCGCAGGTATAAATTTCTAATCCATTTTTCTTAGCAATATCTCCGAAAACTTCTGCAAGTTCAAAAATATTCTGGTCGCTCATTAAGTAGTCAGGTCGTTTACCCATTCTCGAGGTTACATTTTTGTAGCTGTCTACAAAGCTAATAACACAGCGCTCGGTACTATCTTTTAGACGACTAGCCATATATGAAAATCGCTTCCTGTGGTATTCTATCGTATATGATTCGTCGATTATTATTGGATCGTATCGCCATATCATGCGATGCTTTCCAAGTTTTTTCGAAAGGTTTACAAATGTATCGAGTAGTATTTTTTTGTCGGGCAAATTCCTTTCTGTTTCCTTACCATAAGGGGTTAGTGTGAACTCGAAGTAGTAACTGTATCCCATACTATCGATTTCAGGAAGGTACTTCAAAAAGGGAATAGGGTTTTTAGTCCAAAATACGATTACATCGATATCGGCTGGAGTTAGATATGCTTTTGAATAGCGGTTGTTATTGTATGGATTTTGGACGAGCACATAACCCGCTTTGAGCCGATTCATAAACCACTCACCATAAAAAGAAGGAATGTCGGTACGCCTAGTCACGCTGATTATCATAGGTTCTCCTTGTATGTAAATTTTTCTCAGTTTAACGCTTTATTTTCTTAATATTTTTTCCATTGCTTTACCTTTTGCAAGTTCGTCAATCATCTTGTCAAGATATCGAATTTCATTCATAAATGGCTCTTCGATTTTCTCTATTTTTACTCCACAAACAGATCCCTTAATAAGCACTCTGTTTGGGTTTAAGTTTGGCGCTTTTTCGAAAAAAGACTTCATATCCTCGCTATCGTCTTTGGCTTCTAGCGCGTCTTTTGTGTAACCTGTAAGCCAGCAGATTATTTCAGTTACTTCTGATTCCGTTCTTCCTTTTCGCACCGCTTTGTCTGTGTACAATTTTTTCATTTCGTTCCACTTGAACGTGTAAATGCTGTGTGTACTCATGCTATTTTCCTCCTTAGTTATATTTTTTAATCTAAAACTTTTATTTCACCATTAACTTTATAACTAATGTTTATCCTAACTTATTGTTAATCTCACTCGATTGGCAAGCCGTTCATCTTGAGAAAACTCAGCTTGTCCATATTGCCTCTTTGGAACAGAATTTTTCCATCTACCATGTTGAAAAAACCACAGCCGCGAAATCCTTTTGGATCTTTCCATTCCATCATTGTCCAATTGCCTTCCATGAAAGCATTTTGCAAAATACATACCATTTCAGCTGTTGAAAACTCTTCAGTAAACATATCAAAAATTGCCTTTTTGCCTATAACTGGCTCGCTCACAACTTGGTGATTAGTCGCTTCATCCGCGTAAAACTCGCTTAGCGCCTCCGCGTCTGCATTGTTAAAAACATCTATCCAATTTAAAAGTATCTCTTTGGGCGTTAAATCTCCATTAATTTTACGCCTGTAAAGATTTCTGCTGCCGCCATCACCCTCAACAATCCCGCAGTTTACAAATCCCATTTTTTCTCTTTCGGTTTATATATCCTTTGATTTTTTCAATGCAATATCCACTATTATCTTATTGTATTGTATACACTTCTTGTGGTAATTTCAAGTTAGAAATTTCATTTTCTATTAACTTGAAGTTGTACGCGAATTAAGAGGCGTAATGTGGAGAGATTCGAGGATTAAGTTTTCTTTTTGTGTGTTGGCAACAAAAGGTTTTTAGGATATAATTAAGGTATGATTTGCGAACTTAAAGAAATAAGATTCAAAAATAAAGGAGAAGCCAATAAAAATGGGACATCATACTGTTAAAAATGGATATAAATCATTAGCTGATAGATTGAATTTATTTCCTCAGGGTGTAACGATTTCAGATGCACTTTTTCCTTTGCTTGAAGCACTTGTCGACGAAAATGAAGCAAAGATTCTCTCACAGCTCCCATTGAAGCCATTTACAGCGCATAAGGCGGCAAAAGTTTTGAAAAAAAGTGAAACGGAAACAGAAAAAATTCTAGTGGAACTGTGTGAAAAGGCGATATTGCTTGATGTAGTAAACATGAAGGGGGAGAGAGAGTTTATTCTGCCACCTCCGATGGCGGGATTCTTTGAGTTTTCTCTGATGAGGGTAGGAAGTAGGCCGGATCAAAAAGAACTTGCAGAGTTATTTCATCAATATTTAAATGTCAAAGATGATTTTTTCAGAGAATTACTTTTGGGTGGAAGTACGAAACTCGGAAGAATTTATGTAAATGAACAGTCACTTGAAAAAAGTAGGGAATGTGCTGATAGTAGTGGGATCGAACCAGGTTCCTTGAATATTTTAGATTATGAATCTTCTAAACATATGGTAGAAGCGTCTCCTTTTGTTGCGGTTGGAACTTGCTACTGTCGCCACAAAAAATACCACCTGGGAACAAACTGCGACGCTCCGATGGACGATATTTGTATTACCCTTGGAAACGTTGCGGCAAGCTTGACAAAATATGGGCATGCCAGAGAAATTTCTAAAAGTGAAGGAGTTGCTGTAATTGAGCTTGCTTACGAACATAACTTGGTGCAGATGAGCGAAAATGCTCAGAATGACATTCCTTTTCTTTGTAACTGTTGCGGATGTTGCTGCGAGGCACTCGGTGCTGTTAAGAAGTTTGGCACGCTTGCAACTATCAATACTTCAAACTTCTTACCCGATGTAAAAGATAATTGCATCGGTTGTGGTATATGTGCGAAAGTTTGTCCTATAGATGTTATTACTATTGAGGAAATTGTTAAGGAAGACGGCAGTAAAGGTAAAAAAGCAATAATTGACGAAAACGCATGTCTTGGTTGTGGCGTTTGCGTCCGAAAATGTAAATTCAATGCACTGCACTTAAAAAGTACGAGCTCGCGCAAAATTACACCTTTAAACTCAACTCATAGGATTGTAAATATGGCATTAGAGCGGGGAAAGTTGCAAAACTTAATTTTTGACAATCAAGCTCTGCAAAGTAATCGCGTGATGTCGTCTATTTTAGGGGCGATACTTAAACTCGATCATGCGAAAAGACTGCTTGCAAATCAACAATTACAATCTATATATTTAAAGAAGTATTTATAATAGATGGCGGAAATGCAATCATAGAAAGATGCCTTATAAGTTAATGCGAACTAAAAAAAAATCATGCAAGTTATTTACATATCATTAAAAGTATATTATAATGGTATGGTTGCAATATAGAAAGTTAGGTTTTCTTACACTATATTAAATAACATCTTTTGCACCATTAGCTCAGCTGGCAGAGCACCTGACTCTTAATCAGGGTGTCCAGGGTTCGATCCCCTGATGGTGTACCAAAAAAACAATCTGCCATGGTGTTTTATGTAGCATCGTGGCAGATTTTATATTCTCGTACTATTAGAGCATATGTCGATTAATCAAGTTGTATCACATATATTTATGGAAGCGTATCGAAGTGGTCATAACGAGCCGCACTCGAAATGCGGTTGTCCTCACGGGCACGTGGGTTCGAATCCCACCGCTTCCGCCAACGAGCCGCTGGACCCAAAATTTTGAGTCCAGCGGTTTTTATATTAAAAAAGGGATTTCCACCGATAGATATATAATTTATCGATAGGATAAATTATTACAACCCTTAAGAATCTATTGAATAAATAGCATCATTTTATATAAAATACGGAATGCATTCCACATTTTATATAAATTCTAGCGCTTCAAGGAATTCATTCTGTACTATAGTTGACTTTTGCATAAAAAAGGACTATAATGCATATAATAATATTAGTGAGCGAGGTGTTACTATGAAAAATATCGTTAGATCCGAATATCTTGATTGGCTAATTCGAAATAAAGACAAGCAAATTATAAAGGTTGTATCCGGAATTAGACGATGCGGAAAGTCTACCATATTCGATATTTTTAAAGAATATTTAATAAACAGTAGTGTATCAAATGAACAAATTATTTCTGTAAATTTTGAAGATGTTGATTTTGAGCATTTGGATAATTATAAAAAGCTTTACGAGTATATCAAACCACTTTTGAACCCGGATAAAATGAATTATATTTTTTTAGATGAAATTCAACATGTAGCGGATTATCAAAAAGCAGTAGACAGCTTTTTGATCAAAGAATATTGCGATGTATATATAACAGGCTCAAATGCTTATTTAATGTCGGGAGAGCTTGCGACTTTGCTTTCGGGTAGATATATAGAGCTTCAAATGTTGCCTCTGTCTTTCGCTGAGTTTTGCTCGGGGTTAAAAGATGACAGAACAGATTTAAGCGAAACTGAAAAATTCAACCTATATCTTAGGTACGGTTCTTTTCCATATGTGACTAAACATGAGTTATTTAATAGTGACGGTATGGAGTATTTAAGTGGTTTATATAATTCTGTTATTCTACAGGATGTTGTCACGCGAAAAAAAATCAGCGATGTAAACAGTCTCAGAGGCGTTACGAAGTTTATTTTCCACAACATAGGAAATATAACTTCAATTGCTAAAATAGCAAACACTTTAAAATCGGGTGGAAGAAGTACCGATAGTAAGACAATATCAAAATATCTTGATGGTTTATGTGATAGCTTGCTTGTCTATGAAACACCAAAGTATAATATAAAAGGTAAAGAGTATTTAACAGCGTCTAACAAGTATTATGTTGCGGATATAGGACTTAGAAATTTATTAGTAAAGGGCACTGACAAAGATATAGGGCATGTTATTGAAAATATTGCTTTTTTAGAACTTAAGCGCAGAGGGTATAGTGTATGTGTGGGAAAAATTGGCGAATTAGAAGTTGACTTTATCGCAACAAAAGGTGATGATACCCATTATTATCAAATCTCTGCCACAACACTTGATCCAAATACTTTAGAAAGAGAACTTAAGCCTTTTTCAAAAATTGCAGATCATTATCCAAAATATCTTTTAACTTTGGATACCATACATCCGAATGCAAACTACAACGGTGTTAAAAAGATGAATTTTATAGATTGGTTACTTCAAAAATAATTTTCTGCTCACATTGCAAGTGAACAGAGTTTTTTCGAAGTGTTTGCATTTCGTATAGTCACCTTGTTATATACAGATGATGAGGCGATTTTGCTCCACCTTGTTTTTCCAAAAGTCGCCCTCGGCGCCGACCAAAATATCACGTTATTATAAAATCCTACCTGTTCCACCTCCGGTTTCGCTTCCCCAACAGCGGTTATAACTTCCTCGGCGGTTATAGGTGGAATTAGAAAAATCGCTTGATGTACGGTTTCGACCT
>CAYJGJ010000009.1:1338-45358 GCA_964370025.1 uncultured Oscillospiraceae bacterium | reverse complement strand
ATGATCCGGCTGTAGAGAGAATTGCTACTCCACGTATGGCACTTACAGCTGCTGAGTATCTTGCTTTTGACTTGGATATGCATGTTTTGGTAATCATGACTGATATTACTAATTATGCTGAGGCGCTTAGAGAAGTATCAGCCGCGCGTAAGGAGGTTCCCGGTAGACGTGGATATCCTGGCTATTTATATACTGACCTTGCTACTATGTATGAGAGAGCAGGTCGTAAAAGAGGTGAAAAAGGCTCTATAACAATGATTCCTATTTTGACTATGCCAGAAGATGATAAAACTCACCCTATTCCTGACTTGACAGGGTATATAACGGAGGGACAAATAATTCTTTCTCGTGATTTATATAGAAAAGGATTAACGCCACCTATCGATGTATTGCCATCTCTATCTCGTCTAAAAGATAAAGGTATCGGTGATGGTAAAACAAGAGAAGATCATGCGGATACAATGAACCAACTATTTTCGGCGTATGCGAGAGGGAAAGAAGCATTAGAGTTGATGACTATCTTAGGAGAGGCTGCTCTTTCAGAAATAGATCTTTTATATGCGAAGTTCTCCCAAGAGTTTGAGGAAAGATACGTATCTCAAGGATATACTACTGACAGATCAATCGAGGATACTCTCGAATTAGGATGGGAACTTTTGAGAATACTTCCAAAGAGTGAACTGAAGAGAATTAAAGATACATATATTGAAAAGTATTTTGAAGCTAAGTAGTTATATCGTGTCAATAACTTTTTCAACATCAGTTGTTGAATCGGAAGGACGGATTGGATAACAAATGGAAAGAATGAATGTAAATCCTACTCGTATGATGCTCACGAGTCTCAAAAAGCGTTTAAAAACTGCAACGAGAGGCCACAAGCTAATGAAAGATAAGCGTGATGAGCTTATGAAAGAGTTTCTGGAAACAGCTAGGCAAACTGGGCAACTAAGGGTGGAAGTAGAAAAAGAACTAGAGAATATGTATAAAAGCTTCTCCGTTGCAAGTGCCGTCATGAGTGGAGAAGTTATGGAAGAATCGTTAATGTATCCTGTCCAAGGTGTTACATTGAACGTAGATAAAAAAAACATCATGAGTGTAGACGTTCCTGTATTTTCATTCACGACTAAGGTTGCGGATGAAAGCGAAATTTATCCTTATGGTTTTGCTAACACATCAGGAGAATTGGATAGTGCTGTTTACGAATTATCACAAATTTTCCCCTTGCTTTTAGACTTAGCTGCAAAGGAAAAAGAAACTTTTTTGATAGCCATTGAGTTAGAAAAAACAAGAAGAAGAGTTAATGCCCTTGAATATGTAATGATACCTCGCCTTCAGATGACTATTAGATATATAAAGATGAAGCTTGATGAAAACGAGAGAGGGAACCAAACTCGACTTATGAAAGTTAAAGAGATGATGCTACAAGAATTAATTGAAGAAAAAAGAGAAAATACTAATGAAGCAATAGAGAATTATTCCTAAAGCTACTTTCAATATAATTATCTTATAGTCAATCTAATAAAAGCTAATAAAGGACGCTGTCATCACGATATAGTGTGATGACAGCGTCCTTTATAGTTATGTAGGGCCATATTTGAAGTGAAGTTCAACAGTGATTTGACAGTGTCAATATAAGCTATATCAGCTGTCTTTTAATTTACACTTGTAGTGGATCAATTATTAGTGCTGATCTTTGTATAAGTCGAATTGAATAGAGTCATTTTGAGATATCTTTTTGAGTACTTCATCGGCTTTGTTATATACAGAGTGGAAGTCCTCGCCATGCTCTGGATATAGTGAAATTCCAATTTTTGCAGATAGTTCTATACTTTCTTCCGCAATTGTATAAGTCTTTTCTAATAAGATACATAGTTCATTTGCTTTGTGCTTAACAAATTCGATTGCCTTGTAATTATTAATAAAAACGTAGAAAACATCTTCATCAGATTTTCCAATAATGTCTGTAGTTCTGAATGTGTTTCTAAGTATAACCCCTACTTCCTTAACATAATTATCGGAGTATTCACTTCCAAACTTATCTTTAAGAACCGTGTAGTTATTTATCTTGATAACCAAAAAGGCTCCGGATGACGCAGTTTCTGAGTAGTTTTCTAACGTAGCCGTTCTTAAGTAGTTTCTTATATATCTCTCGGTTGCTTCTTTGCTGTATAAGAGCTTCAAGGGATCAGCTTCTGATTTTACTCGTAGTATATCAGTTTCCAATTTATGAATAAGAGGTTTTGAGATAGTTCCAACCGTCTTATATCCGTTTCTTTTGTTATCATAATATGTTTCACATGTAAACGTATGCCATATGGGTGTTGAGTCTGAAGAATCAATGCAAAATTCAGACTCAACTTTGTTTGAGTTATTAACATTTTCAGCAATTGTCTTTGTAAAGGTGGGTAGTAATTTAGTTCCAATTTCTGATTCTAAAAAGCCTTCAATTACTTCAGGCATATCGTACTGATCGGAAAAATTCTTTGAAAAACGGATGACATTAGTATTATTGTCAAAATCAAAGAATGCAGAACCGGTAAGTGAAACTATGTCAGTAACGAACTTTCTTTCACTTTTAAGATCTTCTGAGACTTTTATGTAATCAGAAATATCTACTACTGAAAAATAAAGTCTTTTTATCCCTTCTTCATTTACTACCATGCGCCCATTAAACTTAAATCTACTTTGATCTCCGTTTTTCACTATTATTCTAGCTGTGAAATTTATTGGTGCATATGGGTTTTTTTTCATTTGTCTATTGAAGTATTTTGTTATAGGACTTCTGTACTTCGCTTTATTATTGTATATATCTATTCCTTTGTTATTAAATAGGTCTCGAACTTCATTTCTGCTATACCCAATCATATCAAAGAAATAATCATTTGCCTCTACAATAGAAAACTCGTCGTCTACTTCTGTAATTAGTAATCCACAAGTAGCGAACATGCTCGCAAATCTGATATCATTTATGCTTCGTATAACAGGTGTTGTACTTTCAGCAATATTCTTATTATTATGCAAGTCGTCCTTGTATGCTTTCTCAAAGTCAGCAATCGGCATCGGTCGAGCATAAAGGTAGCCTTGTATCGCATCGCAGTTCATCGATCTGAGAAGATCTGCTTGTTTTTGTGTTTCTATTCCTTCCGCGACTACATACATTCCAAGATTGTGAGACATTTTGACGATACTATCAATGAGCATATCGTCGCGTCTTTCATTTTTTCCTCCAATAAAGAAGCTTCTATCCATTTTCAATGTGTTTACATTAAGGTTTTTGAGCATACTTAACGAAGAGTATCCAGATCCAAAGTCATCTATAGAAATTTTGAAGTTATTTTGCTTCAGATCCGCGAACAATTTTTCTATTGTGTTTTCTTGGTCGACTGTTGCCGACTCAGTCAGTTCAATTTCAAGAGACTCATGAGGAATCGAGTATTTATCCGCTATGGCTACAAGCCCATCTACAAAAAATGGATTTGATAAATTAATGCGCGAACAATTTACGGAAATAGGAATTGGATCGATTCCTTGTTCCATCCATGACTTAATTAATATACAAACCGTTTCTAGCACATACTTGTCAAGTTCAACAATAAATCCGTTTCGTTCAAATAGCGGAATGAAATCGTTAGGGTATATCATATTGCCATCTTCTTCAATCCAGCGAATTAATGCTTCTGCGCCTACTAGATTATTATCATGTGTGCTAAATTTAGGTTGTAAGTATACGGCAAATTCTTTTTTTTGAAGTGCGAGGTGCATCTTATGCGTGATTTGAACTTCTTTATTAAGTTGTTTTTTGAATGCATCATCATAATCACAAAGAAACTCGCCTTTTAATTCTTTTGCCCTTGTATGTGCAAGATTAACTTTAGACATGATATCGTCGAAGTCGATTTCTTCTGGTGGAATATGATATCTACCGATTCTATATGTTGCAGGATACCCAATAAGTTCTGGAACATGAGTGTCGAAAAAATCTTCTACACCATTAATCAAAGTGCTAATATCATCTAAAAAACCATCTCCAGAAAATAGTGCAAATCTATCTCCTGATATTCTAGCTAATATCAAACTTGGTACGTTAAAGGCTTTTCCAAAAGGCAAAAACGCTTTAAGTGTTTTGTCTCCTACTGAATACCCAAACATTTCATTGATAGCCTTGAAGTTTTCGATGTCGAAAATAATAATAGAATAATTTTCGCTTTTGTTATGCTTGAATGCTTTATCCATATCGTATCTCAATTTTGCGACATTAGGAAGGCCTGTCAATTTATCATAATACGCAGTTTTGAATAATTTTTTTTGCGTGTAGTAGTGGAATATAGATGAATAAGAAATTAAAACTATTATTGCCCAAAATGTGATAGCACTTACCACTTTGGCGTTTACGATTGCGCTAGCAAGTATTGGACTTATAGCATTTACTTCAACATTTGTTGCGAATACAAAGTCTGTCATTTCTATTGGATGGTAAGTCATAGCCTTGTCTATGGAATAATCTTCGTACACAAATGAACCACTTATGCCATATGAAATGTCATCCAATCCATTCGTAATGTTGTGATTACTTAAATCATTTAATTCATCTTCTGGAATTGTTGTTATATCCGTATGGTTGGAGCTTGTAGATATTATAATGTTTAAGTCCTTATCCACGATAAATTCATCTGATGTTTCAAATCCAGTATATGTTGCGGAATTAAAGAAATCACTAATTTGTAGTTGATTATGAAATACACCTGTTAGCGTCCCGTGTTCAATAATCGGAAAAAAGACATTGAGTATTATTCCGTGAGAGTCGCTTGATAATTCTGGGTAAACACAGAATGTTTTGCTTTCAATAGTCGATTGAAAAAAAATGTTGTTAGTAAAATCGTAAGGCTCATTAATACGTGAGAATCCGATTCCAGTAGGTTCAATATAGTACATTTGTTCGTCGTTTTGCAGTAGTTGGGCATCATTTAGCTTGTCGAAGATATCTTCTGTGGAGATGTTATTTTTTGTGATATAGTTAGCAAGTGCTGATAAATCTATATTCGCATTTGCTACTGCATTTTCTAATACTTGCTCTTGGTGAAGACCTATTCTATATATCTCATCTAAAGCTGCTTCCTGGATTCCATTTGATAAAGTTAAATTGGAATAGTTAATTAGAATACTTAATGATAATACTATTATGGCGACGACTGAATTGACTATGATTTTTGAACTAAAAAACTTTTTTTTCATATATGTTCCCCTATTTTGATTAAAGGCAGTGGAATCTATTATACAATTGCGACAATATGTTTGTTTTTTTGTGTTAAGATAATGAATATACGGGATATATTCAAAGAGTTTTGCAATTTTTATAAACATTAAAATAATATCACTTGATAGAGGAAAAAGCAAGGAAAACAAAAAGAAAATTGCCTTGTGGGCGTACTGTGTGCTTTGCAACTTTGAATGTCGTGTACCGAAGTTGCAATTTTCTGAATTTTTATTGCTATAACTATTTAAAAAACGAAACTGATATATTAAATAAAACAGTTTCGTTTTAAGCATCTCAAATAAGTTCTCAATAAAATAATTGTTAAATAATATTATTATTTAACTTAGAGTAGTAATATTATTTTGATAGCAATATATTTGAGTATATGATATAATAGGTTGCAAGAAAAATGATAATCTACACGATTCCCTTTGTAGAAAAGGGGAAAATCAGAGAGGAGAGTTGTATTTTTATAAAATATGACGATGTGAAGATGAAAAAATATACATTTAAAGAAAAAATGCGATATAAGTTTGACAACATTATGTCAAAAGGTAGTATTGCACTCGTAGGTATGCTTTTTTCCATTACCGTGCTAGTCGCCATTCTAGCGGCAGCTTTTTTGTTAATTGTTACCGAGCGCAATCAGTCATTTGCGGAAAATGTATGGACGAGCATAATGCACATTATTGACCCTGGAACTATCACCGGAGCTGAGACGAAAGATAGGCCATTTATCTTCTTGATGGCAGCAGCTACCATATGCGGGATATTTGTAACGAGCATATTGATAGGTATAGTTAATTCAGGGTTTGAAAGCAAGCTTTCAAGCCTCAGAAAGGGAAATTCAAAGGTAATAGAAAAAAATCATACTGTAATATTAGGGTTTAATAAAAATATATATACCTTAATTTCCGAAATTATTATTGCAAACGAAAACCACAAAAACTCTACTATTTTAATTCTTTCACCTGAGGAAAAAGAAACAGTAGAGATGCTTGTATCCGAAAATATAAAGGATTATAAGACGACCAAAATTATCTGTAGGACGGGAAACATAACAGAAATGACGATGCTCAAAAATTGCGCATTGGAAGAAAGTAAACAAATAATTATAAATGAAGAAGATGATTACGTAACAATTAAATCGCTCCTTTGCGTTAACAATTATCTAAAAGAAAATTGTGATGAGCAACAATACCCGCACATTGCATGTGCGATATATAGTGCAGAGTGTGCTGAAATAATTAAAGTTATATCTCTAAATAACATTGAGGCGATACATGTAGGCGATTCTATCTCGAGAATTATTGCGCAAACTTGTAGACAACCGGGACTTTCAGAGGTTCTTATAGAATTCTTTGATTTTGATGGGGATGAAATTTATTTTGAAAACTTTAAAGAACTTGCAAATAAAAGATTTGGCGATTGTTTGAATGCATTTGAAAAAGCGGTTGTGCTTGGATATAAAAGAGATAATAAAGTCTACCTAAACCCTGATATGGGTGATGTGATAAAAGATGATGATGACATGATTATCTTAGTAGAAAATGATGGGGTTGCAAAAGTAAAAGGTGGAGTAGACTATAATATTGACGATATTGTAGTTGAAGCTATTGAAGAAGACACCCCTGAAAATGTTCTAATAATCGGACAGAACTCATTGCTTAGAAGAATAGTGTTGGAGCTTGATCTCTTTCTTCCTTTTGCATCTAAATTGCTTTTAGCAGATTTGACAATAAAAGATGAATTTAATGCATTATCTACTGAAATGAAAAATATAAAAATTACGAATACAGAAGTAGATACAAGCGTAAGGATGGAACTTGAGAATTTGCTCGATGCTAATGATTTTAAATACATTGTATTACTTAGTGAAGACGATATGGATCCAGATCTTTCTGATTCTCGTTCTTTAATGAAACTTATTCACTTGCGTGATATTTCTCAAAAAAGTGGTAAGCAATATAATATCACTAGTGAAATGAAATTGGTTGAAAATCAAAAACTTGCAAAGATAGCTAAGGCAAATGATTTAGTAGTTGGATCTAATATAGTAAATCTTATGATAGCACAAGTGGCAGAAAATAGGCATCTAGCAGATGTATTTAGAGAAATCCTTTCGGAAGAAGGCGCGGAGGTATATATCAGAAAAGCACAAAACTATATATCAACAGACGTCGAAATAGATTTTTATCAATTGACAGAAGTAATGAAATTTCATGGGGAAATAGCAATAGGATACAAAAAACAAAATGACGAAAGTTACAAAATAATAATGAATCCAGTTAAATCTGAGAAGTTTATACTGACCAGAGCAGATAGTGTAATAACGTTAGCGCAATAATAATATAAAGTTGGAAAGGTGAAAAATAGTGGTAAAAGAAATAACAAACAATAAGCGAATTTATGTATTAGTAGCAGCTATTTTTACTCAATTATGCGTTGGCATAGCGAATCTTTGGAGCATTTTTCAAGATGGAATATCGGAGAAACTATTTGATGGAGACAATGCAGCTGCTAGTCTTTGTTTTTCAATTAGTATATTGATGCTCGGCATTGGTGGAATGCTAGGAAGCAAAATTGAAAAAAAATTTTCTATCAAAATCACAATTTTAACAGGCGGCATTCTACTGACAACAGGATTTATTCTTTCGTCATTTGTTACTGCAAACAATCCTGAATTGATATGGCTAACATATGGAGTTATCGTAGGATTAGGCTGTGGTATTCCATATTCTCCTTGCATAGCGTGTGCTCAAAGATGGTTTCCTGATAAGAAGGGTTTTGTAACTGGTCTAATCGTCGCGGCACTAGGCAGTAGCGCAATCATTTTTGCACCGATATTAGAGTTTTTTATAACTTATTTTGGCGGTGCAGGGATTGGAGAACAAAGTACATTCTTAGCAATTAGTGCTATTTTTGTAGTTGTTTGTACGATATGTGCTGTAGTAATAGATAATCCTAATCAAGAATTTCTCGATAGCATACTATTTAGCAGTAAAAGTAATGATACTAATAGAATCACCGAAAGTGAAAAAATAGTTGTTACTAAACCAGTGGACATCACCACTAGGGAGATGCTTAGGAAAAAAGAGTTTTACATAATAGCAATGACATTTATATTAGGGTGCCTAGGCGGATTAATGATTATTGGATTTGCAAAACCTTATGCGATAGCTAAAGGATTAGCTGAAACTGCAAGTGTAGTAGTAATGTTAGTTTCAATTTTTAATGCCATTGGAAGATTGTTGTGGGGAAGAATATCGGATAAAATAGGTAGGATTAACACTATTACATTTATTCTTGTTGGCACAGCGTGTGTATCATTTTTAATTCCATTTACTAGCGGATTTAGTCTTTATATTACGTTATCTCTTATTGGATTCATGTATGGAGGGCTATTGACAAGTTTTCCGGCATTGACAGCTGATGTGTTCGGCGTAAAATATATGTCTAATAATTATGGAGTTATGTTGATTGCATTTGGAATAAGTGCGATAGTTTCATCCCAGATTGCTGGATATTATAAAAATATGGCCATCGATAATATCGATTTAATGGCTCCCGCATTTGTGATTGCTGCAATAAGTGCTATAATTGCAGTGGGGTTAATGTTTTTGTTGCGAATAAGTTTGAAACGAAAAGTGGCAACTAAGTCATAAACGCAATCACTGTATGCGTTGCTAAATAGGGATTCATTTAAGAGTTATAATTTGCAAATTAAAAAAGCAACACTATAATCTCTAAAATCAGTTTACATTATTATTAAAAAAATATATACTTAATTATATGTTTATCTATGAATTAAACAAGTTTGTAATGTTACAAATAATAAATACAATATCTCTCAGAAATGTCGCACAAGAGAAATGCACGATTCTGCAAATATAGATACAAAACAAAGAAAATATATTACATTGATTAGGAAGGAAAATCTATGAAAACACAATTTATCTCAAAAGAAAATGACAAAGTAACATTCGAAATGAACTTCACGAGTGAGGAGTTCGAAAATGCTCAGATTGCAGCTTACAAGACTACAAAAGACAAATTTTCGATTCCAGGATTTAGAAAAGGGAAGGCTCCTAGAGGAATAATCGAAAAACAATACGGAGAGGGCGTTTTTTTCGATGATGCTATCAATGATTTATTTTCTGATAATTACCCAAGTGCAATCAATGAGCTTGATTTGGAAGCAATAGATAGACCGCAAGCTTCTTTTGGTGAAATTGCAAAAGGCAAAGATTTGTTGATTACAATTACTGTGCCTGTATTCCCAACAATAGAAGTCAAAGATTATAAAGGTGTTAAAATTGAAAAAGTAAGTGACGAAGTTAAAAAAGAAGATGTTACAAGTGAAATAGAAAACATGCAAAAAAGAAATGCCAGAATCGTTTCTGTTGAAAGACCCGCTAAAGAAGGCGATACAGTAGTTTTAGATTATTCCGGCTTTACAGGAGAGATACAATTTGAGGGTGGAACTGCTACTGAGCAAGAATTAAAATTAGGATCAAACACTTTTATTCCCGGATTCGAAGAGCAACTTATTGGTGTTTCTGCTGGAGAATCAAAAGATGTAAATGTCGCATTCCCTGATGAATACCATTCGGAAGATCTTGCGGGAAAAGAAGCTGTATTCAAATGTACGGTTCATGAAATAAAAGAAGAGCAGTTGCCTGAATTAGATGATGAGTTTGCAAAAGATGTAAGTGAATACGAAAACTTGGAAGATTTAAAAGCATCTATCGAGGAAAATCTCAAGAAAAGAGCGACGCAAGAGGCTGATGCTGCAATGCGCGATAAAATAATTGAACAAATTGCTTCAAAAAATGAGTATACTCCCCCTACTGTAATGGTTGATGATGAAATATATTCATTAATCAGAGATATGGATGCGCAACTTAGACAATCTGGCTTGCAGCTTGAGCAATATTTGAAGTTTATGAACAAAGACATCAAAGATTTTGTCGAGGAACAAAGAGAAGGTGCCTCAGAAAAAGTAAAATCAAAAGTGCTATTGGTATCTATTGCGGATAAAGAAAAAATAGAAGTTACTGATGAAGATCTAAACTCGGAACTAACAGTAATCGCTGAAAATTACAAGAATACCATAGAGGAAGTTAAGGAAATGTTTGGAGAAGAAGGCCTTAGATTGTTTGCTAAGGATATTAGAATAAAGAAGACTATCGACTTTCTTTTCGACAATGCAAAAATAAAATAGAGATAAATTTAACAGGAGGAACAAAATGGCACTAATACCATATGTAATAGAACAAACCAGTCATGGAGAAAGATCTTATGATATATATTCAAGACTGTTAAAAGACAGAATTATTTTCATTGGAGAAGAAATCACCGACCATTTGGCAAGTACTATAGTAGCCCAATTGCTTTTTTTGGATGCGGAAGATTCTAAAAAGGAAATATCTATATATATTAATAGCCCTGGGGGATCTGTTACATGTGGTATGGCTATTTATGATACTATGAAGTATATTAAATCTCCTGTTTCTACGATATGTATTGGATTCGCTGCTAGTATGGGCGCATTTTTACTCGCCGCGGGAGACAAAGGGAAGAGATTTGCATTGCCACATGCAGAAGTCATGATTCATCAACCACTAGGTGGAACTCAAGGACAAGCTTCGGATATTAAAATCCATGCAGATCATATCATTAAAACACGTGAAAAGTTAAATAAAATATTGGCACAAAACACTGGGCAACAAATGGATGTAATAGAACACGACACGGATAGAGATACATATATGACAGCGGAGGACGCTCGTAAATATGGAATAATAGATGAAATTTTAGAAAGTAAAAAACAAGAGGAAAAAAATGGACAATAAAGATACGCCTCAAAATCATAATTGTATTTTTTGCGATAGACCTCCCTCGGAAGAATGCAGGATGATACATCATTATAATGCAAATATATGCGAAGACTGCATTAATGCTTTTAAACAATTATTTAATGATGATGAGGAATATTACGACGATGAGGAGTTTGAATATGTCGATGCCGATGGCAATAAGGGATATTTAACCTTTGAGGACTTAGCAAATTTAAATAGAAATAGCGTTGCGCAAGTGGATTCGCCACTGCTTTGGAATAAGGTTGAAAAAGATACAGAGATTTCGATAGATTCAAACGATATTAATTCGATTACCCCTGTGAAGATACATAATAAATTAAACGAATATGTAATAGGTCAAGAACGTGCAAAAAAGACGCTTTCTGTTGCTGTATATAATCACTACAAGAGAATTATGAGCGAAAACAAACTGGAATCTGATGTTGAAATTCAAAAGAGTAACATCATGATGATTGGTCCGACGGGCAGTGGGAAGACTTTGCTGGCGGAAACATTGGCAAAATTACTCAAAGTGCCATTTGCAATAGGCGATGCAACCGTTTTAACAGAGGCAGGATATGTAGGCGAGGATGTAGAAAATATATTATTAAAGTTAATTCAAGCTGCTGATTATAATATCGAAAAAGCGGAAAGAGGAATTATCTTTATAGACGAAATTGATAAGATTTCGAAAAAGTCTGAAAATGTATCGATAACAAGAGATGTCAGCGGAGAAGGTGTTCAACAAGCTCTTCTAAAAATCCTTGAGGGTACCGTTTCGAATGTTCCTCCTAAAGGAGGCAGAAAGCATCCGCATGAAGAATTTATAAAATTTGACACATCTAATGTATTATTCATTTGTGGTGGGGCGTTCGATGGACTAAGTAAAATAATTCGAAGACGACTTGGGGAAAAAGTAATTGGATTTAAAAGCGAAGAAAATGATACTAATATAGATGACGATACGAACGCAATTCAACATGTCCAAACGGAAGATTTATTGAAATTTGGACTTATTCCAGAGTTCGTCGGAAGAGTTCCAGCTGTAATTACTTTGGCAGATTTGGATGAAGATAACTTAGTAGATATAATGCAAAAGCCTAAGAATTCTCTAATAAAACAATATAAAAGTCTTTTGGCGATGGATGATGTTGATCTAGAATTTGACGATGATGCAATAAGAGAAATTGCCAAAAGTGCCTTGGAGAGAAAAACAGGGGCAAGAGGGTTGAGAAGTATCATTGAAAACTTGATGATGGATGTTATGTACCATATTCCATCTCGCAACGATGTGCTTAAATGCATCATTACAAAAGGAGTTGTTTTAGGCGAAGAAGATCCAACTTTGGTATTAAAAGAATCAGCGGATGAAGCTCCTAAACCAAAAGATACTAAAACAAAACAAGGAGATAGGAATGGGAATAAGGTTCAAAAAGAAAAAAACGATAGGGATAAGTGAAAAAGATACAGATAATCAAGATAAAGACATTGATGATTCAATAGATGAAGAGTATAGTTTTGAAGAAGAAAGCGAAGCCTCTTCGAGTGAGTTAAGTGAAGAGGAAACTTTATCCGGATACAATGTAGAGAGCGCTAGTGAGGATATCACAAGTATTGTTGAAGAACAATTAACATCTGATATTTTGCCATGCGCGCCACTTAGAGGTGTAAATGTTTTTCCTCATACTTCTTTACGTTTTGATATAGGCCGTGAAAAATCGGCAATGGCACTTCGACAAGCAATAAAAAATGGCGGTAGAATGCTTTTTTTGGTTGCGCAAAAAGACTCGGAAATACTGATACCTACCAATAAAGATTATTATGAAACTGGTACAGTGGTAAAAGTAAACCAAATGCTTAAAGTAGATGGAGATGTAATCAGCGTCTATGTAACTGGCATTAGAAGAGCTAAGATTAAAAGAATAATCACAGAAGATCCATATACATTAGTCGAAACAGAATCATTCGAATATGAAGATGCTGACGAAGACAGTTTGGAAATTGAAACGCTCACACGAATGGCTGTATCGATGTTTCTTGAGTATAATCAATTACTTGGTGTAGTTAGAGAAGATATAGCATCAAAAATCGTTGACAGCACTACTCCTAGTGAAGTTGCCAATCGCATAAGTGATACTATTATCTTGCCTACAAACGAATATCAAGAGTTGTTAGAAGTACCAACTCTTAAGGAACATTTTCACCATTTATTAAAAATTTTGCAAAGAGAAGTTGAGATTGTTCATTTGCGCAACGATATTCAAGAAGGTGTACAAGAAGGAATCAGTCAACATCAAAAGGAATTTTATTTGCGTGAACAAATAAAAGTAATACAGGAAGAGTTAGGACAAAAAGAAGATGTTTCTGACGATGTTGACAATTGGACTCAAGAACTTGATAAGTTGAAGTTAGATAAAAAGATTGATGAAAAATTGCGCAAAGAGATCAAGAGGTATTCAATAATGCCACAGGGGTCTCCCGATAAGATGGTCTCAAGAACATATATTGAAACTATAATCGCTTTGCCATGGAAAAAAGCTAATAAGTTAAACACGGATCTAAAGAAAGCCGAGGACATACTAAATGAAGACCACTATGGCATGGAAAAAGTTAAAGATAGAATTATAGAATATCTTGCTGTAGTGCAGCTTTCAAAAAAAATCAAGGGTCCTATCTTATGCTTAGTTGGACCTCCCGGAGTAGGTAAAACATCAATTGCAAAATCGATTGCAAGGGCAAATGGAAGAGAATTTACTCGCATGTCCTTAGGCGGAATAAGAGACGAAGCTGAAATCAGAGGGCATAGAAGAACTTATGTGGGATCTATCCCTGGAAGAATTATGACTAACTTGAAGGAAGTAAAGAGTAATAATTTGCTTTTTTTGCTTGATGAGATTGATAAAATAGGCTCGGATATTAAAGGTGATCCTGCTTCAGCTTTGCTTGAGGTTTTAGATCCAGAGCAAAATAAAGATTTTACAGATCATTATCTTGAAATTCCGTTTGACTTGTCAAAGATAATGTTTATTACGACAGCAAACACTACAGATACCATTCCTAGACCTCTTTTAGATAGAATGGAAGTTATTAACTTGTCAGGCTATACAGAAGAAGAGAAAGTAAAAATCGCAAAGAAGTATCTAATTCCTAAGAAAACAGAAGAGCATGGATTAGCAAAAATCGATGTGACAATAAATGAAAATGTGATAAGAAGCTTGATAAACCATTACACGAGAGAATCAGGAGTAAGAAATCTTGAAAGAGAAATAGCTAATATATGCCGTAAGATTGCCAAAAGTGTTGTAATGGACAATAAAAAAGAGTTTAATATTACGGTTAAGAATCTGGAAAAAATGCTTGGAAAGATTAAGTATAGACATGACATTATTGAAGGTGAGAATGAAATCGGGGTAGCTACTGGTCTTGCGTGGACTAGTGTAGGCGGAGACACGCTATTTGTAGAAGCGGCACAAATGCCAGGTACAGGAAAACTTACACTTACTGGTAAACTTGGGGATGTAATGCAGGAATCTGCAAAGACAGCACTCAGTTATATTCGTTCTATTTCAGCGGAATATGAATTGAAAGATGACTTTTATAAAATGTACGATATCCATGTACATGTTCCTGAAGGGGCAACTCCAAAAGATGGACCCTCGGCGGGAGTCACGATGTGTACTGCTATGATGTCAATGCTGACACAAAAACCTGTCCGTAAAGAGATAGCGATGACCGGAGAAGTAACGTTGAGAGGGAACGTGCTTCCAGTAGGTGGAATCAAAGAGAAAGTTCTTGCAGCGCATAGAGGTAAGATTAAGTTAATAATATTGCCTCTTGAAAACAAGCCCGATGTTGATGAAATTCCTGCTACAGTCCGCAAACAGCTGGATTTTGTATTTGTTGAAAATGTCAAAGAGGTATTAGATATTGCTTTAGCTTAGGATTAATCAATTTGTTTTTGATTCGATGAATTCATAAGTAGAAGAATACTAGTTAAATAGATATAGGCGGAGAATATTAAAAATCTATACAGAATTGGATATGGTGCCACAATGGTAATAAAAAATGCTAATTTAGAAAAAATAACAGTGAGTCCCGAACAATACCCAGATGGAGATTTCCCAGAGATAGCTTTTGTTGGTCGATCTAATGTCGGTAAATCTTCCTTGCTTAACCTTCTTACAAATAGAAAGAGTTTGGCGAGAGTTAGTGGGAATCCTGGGAAAACTAGAACAATAAATTTTTTTCTCATTAATAATGAATTTAGAATTGTGGATTTGCCTGGTTATGGTTATGCCAAAGTTTCTAAGAGTATAAGCGATACATGGGGAGAAATGATAGAAACCTATCTAAAAAAAAGTAATAATCTAAAAAAAGTAGTTCAATTAATAGATATTAGACATGATCCGACCCAACAAGACATTCAAATGTATGAGTATTTAAAATACTACGGATTGGATGGATTAGTAGTAGCGACTAAAGCAGATAAGATATCTAGAAACGAGACTGCTAGAAATGTCTCAAATATAAAAAAGATTTTACAAATGAATGAGGATGATGTCGTCATCCCCGTTTCTTCTCACAAAAAAACGGGGCATGATAAATTACTGTTAGAAATAAAAAATATATTGGAGGCGTAAATGCAATACTTGAGTTTTCTAGTTCTTGTAAGAAGACTAAAGGCTATAGTCTCACTATTGAAAGATTCAGAAGTTCCATTTATAAAAAAAATGCTTGTATTTGTAGGCATTGCGTACTTGATTCTTCCGGTAGACTTCATACCTGTATTTGTCTTTCCTTTTGCAATTATTGACGATATCGTTTTGTGGCTATTTATATTGTGGGCACTAAAAGATGAATTAGATAAGTATGATGTAATGAAACCTAAAGACGACATGAGCCAGAATTTCGAAAAAGATAATATTATTGAAGATGTTAAATATGAAGTTGATGAAAAAGAGTCAGAAGGAAGCGAAATATGAGCAAAACTCTACAAAAATCAGGATTAAAGAATAAAATACTTATTACGGAAAAAGAAATCCAGGCAAAAGCTAAGGAAATTGGAAAGATAATTACAAAGGAATATAAGGGCGAGTCAATTGTGCTTATCTGTACGTTGAAAGGTGCCGTGATGTGGCTCTCTGACTTGATGAGACGTATCGATTTAGATACCGAAGTTGATTTTATTACTGTGAGTAGCTATGGAGACAGTATGACGACTACAGGTAAATTGGAAATAGTCCAAGATTTCAGAAACGACATTAGGGGAAAGAACGTATTAATTGTAGAGGATATTGTAGACACTGGAATTACTTTATATAATTTAAAAAATTATTTGATGGAACAAGAACCTAAAAGTATAAAAGTGTGTGCATTATTAGATAAGAAAGACAGAAGAAGGATAGACGTTGAGGCAGACTATGTTGCTTTTGAAGTAGAAGATTTGTTTTTAATAGGGTATGGGTTAGATTTTGATCAAAAATATAGAAATCTGCCATATATTACATATATAGAAGAAGTAAGTAAAGAATAGTCAATTAAGAGATATAGTGCAAGTAACTAGACAGGAATAAGAGAAAATAACATATAATGTAAGTATTAAGAAAGAGGAAAAAAATGAGTGTAGAATTAAAAATTGGAATTTCAAACAAACATATCCATTTATCGCATGAGGATTTAGAGATTTTATTCGGATCAGGATATGAGTTGACTAAGATGAAGGATTTAGTACAGCTGGAAGAATTTGCTGCGGAAGAAAAAGTCGATGTAGTAGGTCCAAAGGGAACTCTAAAAGGCGTGAGAATTCTCGGTCCCGTTAGGCCAAGCACTCAATTGGAATTAGCGATGACAGATGCGCGTTCAATTGGAATCAAAGCTCCAGTCAGAGACTCCGGCAATATAGCAGGATCTCCGGGATGTAAATTAATTGGGCCTGCAGGCGAGGTTGAAATCAAAGAGGGTGTGATAGTTGCCTCAAGGCACGTACATTTATCAGTAGACGATGCAAAAAAATATGGATTGAATGATGGAGAAAAGATTAAAATTAAATGTGGAGAAGGAGCTAGAGCAACTATTTTCGAAGATGTACTAGTGAGAGTAAAAGAACCATTTAGAGAAGAAGTTCATTTGGATACAGACGAAGCTAACGCTGCTGGAATTGGTCCTAATTCAACGTGCATTATAGTATAACTTAATTTTGCCTTAAGAAATTAAATTATTATTGAAATTGCGGAAGGGAAATGGTATTAATATGAAAATTAAGTTTTGCGGAGCAGCAAAGGATGTAACCGGCTCATGCCATATGTTGACGACGAAAAAACATAAAGTTCTCTTGGATTGCGGCCTTTTTCAAGGTGGAAAGAAAGAAGAGGAATTAAACTTTGAGCAATTTCCGTTTGATCCTAAAGAGATTGAGTGTGTTATTTTGAGTCATGCTCACATTGATCATTGTGGACGAATTCCATTGTTAGTTAAGAGAGGGTTTACCGGAGACATTTATTGTACTGATGCGACTTTTGATTTGCTTGGTATAATGCTTAGAGATAGTGCATATATACAAGAGAAAGAAGCTGAATGGCAAAACAGAAAAAATGAGAGAGCCGGAAGAAAGTTAGTAGAACCACTATATGAAACTGCCGATGCGGAAGCTGCATTAAAATATTTGAAACCGATATTATACAACCAACAAATTTCAATTAATGAGGAATTAAAGATAGTATTTAATGAGGCTGGACATGTGTTAGGTTCTTCTATAGTTGAATTGTGGGTTTCCGAGGATAACACAGAAACAAAAATAGTATTTTCTGGGGACCTTGGTGTCGCAGGAAGGCCAATCTTAAGAGATCCGACCATTATAAAAAAAGCGGATTATGTAATAATGGAAAGCACATATGGAAACAGATTGCATGGTGAAAAATCTACAGGAACTAAGCAGCTCCTTGATATAGTTAGAAAGACAGCCAAAAGAGGCGGAAATACTGTAATTCCAGCATTTGCAGTAGGAAGAACTCAAGAACTTATTTATGAGTTTAACAAATGGTATGATGGTGACAATGAGTTTAGTAATGAATTAAAAAATATCAATGTATACGTAGATAGTCCTATGGCTATGAATACTACAGAAGTTTTCAAGAAAAATGCACAAGTTTTTGATGATGAAACAAGAGACTATATCATGAGTGGAGATCATCCGCTCGAATTCGAAAACTTAAAGTTTACTCGGAGTGTGGATGATTCTAGAGCTTTAAACTTTGACAGAAAACCTAAAGTAATTATTTCTGCGAGTGGTATGTGCGAAGCAGGTAGAATTAGACATCACTTGAAGCATAACTTGTGGGATCCTAAATCAAGCATAGTATTTGTTGGATATCAAGCAGAAGGTACTATGGGTAGATATCTAAAAGAAGGAGCTAAAGAAGTAAAGCTGTTTGGTGAGACGATTGGAGTGAAAGCTGAAATTCATAACCTTGAAGGATTTTCGGGGCATGCGGATCGAGATGATTTGTTAAATTGGATTGGTGGATTCAAAGAAAAGCCTAAGAAAGTGTTTTTAGTTCATGGTGAATCTGAATCGAAGAAAGAGCTAGCTAGTCGTATCAAAAGCGACTTTGATCTAGATGTCTTCGTAGTAGAAGATTACACAGAAGTTGAACTAGATAAATCGCATGTGATAGGCGAAAGCGAAAAAACTGCGGTTAGCGAAAAAGAAAAAAACGTAGATGATTTGAGGGAGTTACTTGTAGGTATACACCAGAACATTGAAGGTGTAATATACAAAGCTAATTTGGCATCTTCTAAGAGTATTGACGATGCAAGGTTAATTAAGCTCAAAAATGAGGCATTAGAATTGGAAAAAGCAATGGTAAATCTTGCAGCAACAGTAACTAATGATACGACTACAGAGTTTGATATAGAAGCACCACCTGTAGATGCGAAAAAATAAATAAGTAGGGGCGAAGTTCCAAAGGAACCAGCCCCTGTTCTATTTGCTATTTTATTAGTTCAAGTGCATTCTGTCTAGTAACATCCGTAATAACATCTCCTCCAAGAAGTCGTGCTATTTCTTCAACCTTTTCTTCCTCTGATAGTTTTACAATAGTAGTATACGTCATCTTCTCGTCATTTTCCTTCCGTATCAAGTAATTTGCATTACCTTTTGATGCTATTTGAGGAAGGTGAGTAATGCATACAATTTGATGCGTATTCGATATTTCTCTTAGTTTTTTAGCCACTATATTGGCTGTATGGCCGCTGATACCACTATCTATTTCGTCGAAAATCATGGTTTGGATATTATCAAATCCACAAGTTACTTTTTTGAATGCTAGCATAATTCGTGAAATTTCGCCTCCAGATGCAACTTTCGCTAGAGGCTTCAAAGGTTCACCTTTGTTAGTAGAAATTAAAAATTCTACTATGTCATTTCCAGATGATAAATAATCATTTGCTTTTTTTATATCTACCGAGATATTGCTTTCATTAAAGTTTAAGTCTCTTAGTTCTTGCATCAATGCGATAGCTAAAGCTTCGCCTACTTGTTTTCTAGTTTCTGATAATTCAGAAGCTTTGTCGCCAATATCTGTATGTAGCTGTTCAAGTAGTATTGATAAATTTTCAATTCTATCTTCATAGTTTTCGATTTCCTCAAGTTGTATGGAATTTTTCAATTCATAATCGAATATATCTGATATAGTTTTACCGTACTTTTTCTTTAATATGTTTATTTGCTCGTTTCTTTCTATTGAGTTATTTAATTCAATATCTGAGTATGTTGTACGGTCTTTTATTCTTCGTATCGTGTCCGCGAGGTCTTCCATTTTATAGTATGTATCGGCAAATCCTGTAGCAACTAAGTCAATTTCATCATCATATTTACTAATAGACTCTAATTCTGTTAAACATCTTTTAAGCGAGGGAAGTGACGCTGCTACATTATCCTCTCCAATGAGAGAATAGTTTGCAAATTCTAGAGCATTGGATAGTTTTTCACTATTTTGGAGTAATGATATTTTCTTATCTAACTCGATGTCTTCATCAATTGTTAAGTTTGCACTTTTGATTTCGTTGATTTCAAATCTTAAAAAGTCCGCCTTTTTTAGATTGTCACTTTCTGAGGATTGTAATGCTTCTAATTTCTTTTTTGTATCAACATATTTTTCGTATATTTTTTTATATCCTTCTATTTTAGGTGATATTCTCTCTTTTTGATAATTATCGAGCAACTCAATATGATGGTCGCTATTTAATAGTTGCTGATTATCATATTGTCCATGTATGTCCGCAAGTTTGACGCAAACTTCCTTTAATTCGGAAAGAGTCACGATGCTTCCATTTAATTTGCAAAGGTTTTTTCCATTAGATCCTACTTCTCTAGTGATAACAATGTCTTCCGCATTCAAAGTCCCTGATAATTGAACAATAGCTTTTTCTGTGCCTGTTCTCACGTATGAAGAATCAGCACGAGCACCTAACGCTAAGCTAACCGCTTCAATAATTATTGATTTTCCTGCACCTGTTTCTCCTGTAATAATATTTAATCCATCATCGAAGTAGATTTCTGTATTTTCAATAATCGCGAAATTTTTAATATTGATATAGTTGATCATGTACAATCTCCTTTAATTGTGGTCAGTGATTACTATTCATTTTCTTGTAAAAAAAGCAATTGCATGATCAGTTATATCTGAAATATAGACTTGCTTTTTTTTATTATACACTATTATTTCAAATATGTAATAGTTATTTAATAAATTGTTTAAAAAATAGCGAAATTTGTAATTTATTTTCTTGATTTTATATCTTTTCTTTGTTAAACTATGTAGGTTATTTAGAATGTAAAGAAAAATTCTAAAAATGATGGTATATCATACATATACACTTGAATGAGGAGGTGAGCATATGAAGATTGCTTTGATGATTTTGGTATCTGTTGCAAGTATTGTTCTTATTATTAGCGTTTTGTTACAATCAAGCAATAGTGATGGGTTATCAGGTTCAATTTCTGGAGGTGCCGAGCAACTATTTGGAAAGAAAAAGACAAAGGGATACGATGCATTATTAAGAAAAATTACTGTAGTTGCAGCTTTTCTTTTTATTACTATTTCGTTGTTGTTAGTAGCTCTATGGGATACTCTCAGCTAGCCGACTTTTATTGATTTTAAAGAATGATAGTAATTTATGTTCTAGAATAAATCATATCAAACAAAAAGAAATCACCAATATATATTTTACAGTTTTAAGGGGGTAATATGGAATTAATGTTGAAATGGATTGCACCGATTTGTGCTCTTATCGGTTTGTTTGTAGCTTTTTGCCTTGCTGCATGGGTTGGCAAACAAGAAGAAGGTACAGATAGAATGAAGGAAATCGCAGGTTTCATCAAAGAAGGTGCGATGGCATTTTTGCGAAGACAATACTTGACAATGGTAATTGTAATTGTACTGTTGTTCGTTTTAATAGGGTTTTCACTAGGTAGTTGGATTACAGCTGTCTTATATGTTTTTGGAGCAGGATTTTCAGTTTTGGCAGGTTTCTTTGGCATGAGAGTTGCTACAATGGGAAATGTAAGAACTGCGAATGCTGCAGCAAAATCTGGAATGTCACTGGCGCTTAAGGTTGCATTTAGAAGTGGTGCTGTAATGGGCCTTTGTGTTACAGGACTTGGTTTGTTAGGAGTAGGTCTTATTGTCGTATTCTTAGATGTAGCAACTATAGAGGAATGTATTACTGGATTTGGACTAGGAGCGTCATCTATGGCTCTTTTTGGAAGAGTTGGTGGAGGCATTTATACAAAAGCTGCGGATGTAGGCGCTGACTTAGTAGGTAAGGTTGAAGCGGGAATCCCAGAGGATGATCCAAGAAATCCAGCTGTAATAGCTGATAATGTTGGAGATAATGTTGGAGATGTAGCAGGAATGGGTTCTGACTTGTTTGAATCTTATGTTGGTTCGATAATCTCTGCAATACTCATTGGTATTACATCTTTTTCTGTGAGTACTGAATTGAATGAGGCTATGGTGTCTCAAACATCAGCTGCGATATTCCCATTAATTATTTCAGCTGTTGGCATAATCGCTTCCATTGTCGGAATTATGCTTGTTAGAGGGTCAGAAGATTCTAATCCAGCAAAATCACTAAACTTTGGTACTTACTTCAGTAGTGCAGTGGTAATTGCTGCATCTTTATATCTTAGTTATACTATGATGGGTAGTATGATTTATGCTGGCGCAATTATTTCTGGACTTATCGTTGGTACATTGATCGGAACGATCACAGAAGTATATACTTCTTCTGACTATAAATCAGTGAAAAAAATAGCAGAGCAATCTCAAACTGGAGCTGCTACAACTATTATTAGTGGACTTGGCGTAGGTATGATGTCTACGTTGTGGCCAATAATATTTATATGTATCGGTATAGTAGCATCTTACTATTTTGCTGGAATCTATGGAATAGCGCTTGCTGCTGTAGGAATGTTGTCGACAGGTGGAATGACGATTGCAGTAGACGCGTATGGACCTGTTTCTGATAATGCAGGAGGTATCGCGGAGATGAGCGAACTTCCTGAAGAAGTAAGAAAAATTACAGATAAACTTGATTCAGTTGGAAACACTACTGCTGCGATAGGTAAAGGATTTGCTATCGGTTCAGCAGCTCTTACATCTTTAGCATTGTTTACTTCATACTCAATTGTAGCAGAAATAACAACTATAGACTTGAATTCTGCAGTAGTAATCATAGGATTATTCATTGGCGCAATGTTGCCGTTCTTATTTTCTGCGCTTACAATGAACTCTGTAGGTAAGGCTGCTAATCAAATGATAGAAGAAGTAAGAAGACAATTCCGAGAAGATAAGGGAATTATGGCTGGAACATCTAAGCCGGATTATGCTAAATGTGTAGATATATCTACAGCAGCAGCATTAAAAGAAATGGTTCTTCCGGGGCTTCTTGCTATAGCTTCACCTCTTGCAGTCGGATTATTGCTGGGAAAAGAAGCTCTTGGCGGAATGCTTGGTGGAGCTCTTTCAGCTGGAGTATTGATGGCAATAATGATGTCTAATGCAGGTGGTGCTTGGGATAATGCTAAAAAATATGTAGAAGAAGGTAATTTTGGAGGCAAGGGTTCAGAAGTTCATAAAGCTACAGTTGTTGGTGATACAGTTGGCGATCCATTTAAAGATACATCTGGACCATCTATCAATATCCTAATTAAACTTATGACGATAGTCGCTGTAGTATTTGCTCCATTGATTGCGGAATATGGTGGAATAATTACGGGGTTACTATTAATATGAAAGATCTAAATGCATGGAATACCTATGGCAAAAAACAATTGTCTGAGATTGATGAACTATGCAATGGTTACAAAAAATTCCTAGATTTGGGAAAAACAGAAAGAGAATGCGTGGAGATTTCTGTTAAGGAAGCTGAGGCAAAAGGTTATGTCAATTTAGAAACATTGATAGCCCAAAAAGCCAAAATATCCACCGGAGATAAAATTTACGCGACACTGATGAATAAGGCAATAGTGCTATTTAATATCGGGAGAGACGATATATCACAAGGGATGAATATTCTTGGTGCACACATAGACTCTCCTAGATTAGATATTAAGCAAAATCCTCTATATGAGGATTCAGAGATTGCATATTTTGATACTCACTACTATGGTGGAATTAAAAAATATCAATGGGTAGCTCAACCACTTGCTATCCACGGAGTTGTAGCAAAGAAAGATGGCACAATTATTAATATTGTGTTGGGAGAAGACGATAATGATCCTGTTGTATTTGTTTCCGACCTGTTGGTGCACTTGTCTGCGAAACAGTTGGAAAAAAAGGCTTCAATTGTAATAGAAGGCGAACAACTAGATGTGGTCGTTGGAACTAGGCCAGTTAAAACATCCAAGGATGACAAGAACTCAAAAGATTCTGTTAAAAAGAATATACTTGCTATTTTAAATGAAAAATATGACATAGACGAAAATGACTTTTGGTCTGCTGAATTGGAAATAGTTCCTGCGGGTAAGGCTAGAGATGCTGGCTTAGATAGAAGTATGATTTTGGCATATGGGCAGGACGATAGAGTCTGCGCATATACTTCGTTAGTAGCTATGCTTGAGGTTGAAAAGCCAAAAAGAACAACTTGTGCACTCTTAGTAGATAAAGAAGAGATTGGAAGTGTTGGTGCAACTGGCATGCATTCCAGATTCTTTGAAAACACTGTATGTGAAATATTGAATCTAATGGGCTTGTATGATGAATTGACACTTCGAAGGATATTATCTAGAAGTAAAATGTTATCTTCAGACGTAAGTGCTGCATATGATCCTATTTTTGCAGATGCATTTGAAAAGAAAAACACGGCATTTATGGGTAAAGGTGTTGTATTTAGCAAGTATACAGGCTCAAGAGGGAAAAGTGGCTCTAATGATGCGAATGCGGAGTTTTTAGCTGATATACGAAGAGTAATGACATCTAATAATGTTATATTTCAATCAGCTGAATTAGGTAAGGTTGACATGGGTGGTGGTGGAACAATAGCATTTATATTGGCATCATACGGTATGGATGTCGTCGATTGTGGCGTTGGACTACTTAATATGCACGCCCCTTACGAGGTCGCAAGTAAAGCTGATATATATGAGGCTAAGAAAGCTTATGTTGCATTTATTAGAGAAGCATAATAAAGCATTTTTCATTTAATATTTTGCATGAAGTTATTGCATAATGCATTTTCTAATAAAATATTAGCATTTCAATCGTATATATAAAATCTATAAAAAAAGGAAGTTATCCACAGCATTTGCGTGGATAACTTTTTTGTTTATGTAAATAAACTTAGGTAAACATTGATATTTCAGCAATGTGCTAAAAATATAATCTTTGCTGATAAGTATATGTTTATTGTATACAGTTTTGAAAAAGTAGTGTAAAAGTCCTTTAATCATTTATAATTAAGCATTTGTGTTTTGTGGAAAAATAAAGTTGATTTAATAGCAAAAAATAACCATTTAATCCCTATTTTGAATTTAAATGAATATTTGCTATTCATTTAAATAGTTTACTAGAGAAATTGAAATATTATAAATATTATCTTTATCAAGCTTTATGACTAATGAAGAGGGTTCTTCTCCCTTATTGAGCAATATTGCTGGTGGTGATATATCAACTGTCATATTTTCTGTCAAACTTGAATTAGTTGACTCATCGTATTCCATCTTAAATCCGGAAATCAATTCAGAGTTAACATCTCCATACCATAGAGGGACTGTTATTTCTGTATCGATGGTCCCTGAAATTAGTTCACTTACTGTGGTTAGATCATCATGGATGTTTTTTGCAATTTCGCTATCTAGCGAAGAGCTCGCTATCTCCATCACGCATTGATTGTCCTCTATATATATTCTGCCGATGCTTGTTAGTGCTATTACTTTATCATCTTCGTTTTTTTCATAAACCCCATCATTATTTATATATAATTTGCTTACTAGGTTATCAGTTGATTCTTTTGATAATACGGATGAAGGCATATCTATTTGTGTGTACGAGTAGCTTAGCGAAGGGTGTTCTTCAATGTTGTCGTCGACAAAGTCCTCAATATAGTTATTCATTTTATCTGTGAAGTTACTTAAATGATCTTTGTGAATTACCACCGTCATTGTTGCAGATTCTGGATACTTGTAGTAATCAGTGCCGCCTTGAATGTTTGCCAATTCAAAAATAAAGGATGAATTTTTAAATGCTGCAAGCACGGCACCTAGCTCATTAATGGGATTGGGGTAGTTATTGATGTTTTTGTCTGGTATCCCCTCATTTACACCTGATAACGATATTTCAAAGCTTAACTTGCTGTCCGCTGAACTTATTGGTATATAGTCAGTAGCGGACGAGAGTGTGTGCTTAGAAATCTGAGAGGACGCCGTGATATATGTTTCATCTTCCAGTTGAGTTAATGAAATAAATTCGGTATTTTCATTAATGAACGTAGTGTTTAAAGATGAGAGCCCACTATAATTAGAATCAGTATCATTCGTAAATAAAAAAACTAAATCGTTGTTTGTTACAGTGTTTCTCGACAAATAGAATGATAGTGATATAGGATATAGACACGCATATAGATTATCTATATTGTATGAGCAATGAAATACGGTAGTTTTTTTGTCAGAATCTGTGTTTTCAGAGGGTATCTTAAATATTACGTTATCGTTGTCATCGATGTTAGAATCTATGTTTCTCGATTGTCCCCAGTGATATATGTAGTTGCTGATATCGGCAGATGAGGTTATTTCGGGAAATACATCCATGATGTCCGCGGTGTAAGAAAGTATAAAATCTTCCGCTTCGGATTTTGAGTCGTTTTGAGATGCATATAAAAATGTATACCCAATAGTTACCGTTAAAATGGCTATAGTTACAATAATAGGAATTATGGCTTTTTTATTTAATTTCATGCGTCTTTCTCCATTTCTTTTGCAAGATAAATGCACGTTTTAGCTTGATATTCATGCATAATATGTTATAATTATCATGAGAATAGCTGTTATTATGCGATATATTATTTTGCTACAATGAATAATAATATTATACATTGTATTATAATGTAGTATTTTGTTAAGCTAGTGATATATTGTTATTTTATATATAATATCATATAAGTTCTAAAAAGTAAAAAGTTTGTACAGGCGAGCATGACTGTAAATTTTATCGGGGGAATTATGGAATCAAAAAATATAATAATAAGGCCTAGTGAGTTTGATGATTGCGCACTTTTCGCAAAGTGGGAAACCGATCGTGAATTGATTGAATATTTTTCTATAAACGAGGGGCAAACTTATGAGGATATAGTTACAAAATATATTAGGTGTAAATCTAATCCACAGGAAGAACTTTTTACTATAATCCATAAGGAAGATATGATGCCAATAGGGCAGATTTATGTGGGACATATTAATAATGTGTATGATTCGCTCGATCTCACTAGGATTTATATAGCGGAAAAATCGAAAAAAGGAATTGGATTAGGTGAAGAGACTATGAAATTATTCTTAGAACATTGTTTTTTGACACTACATTGTGAAAGGGTAACACTAGATTATTTTACTGGTAATGTTATTGCTTCAACATTATACTCTAAGTTAGGATTTCATAATGAGGGAACTATGAGACATGCAGCAAAGAAAAATGGGAAATACTACGACTTGCATTTAATGTCGATGTTAAAGACTGACTTTTATAGTAAATTACATAGAAACTAACGTGTTGTAGTAACGTAAAATAAAGAGCAATCTTATGTGTAGTAAATAGTAATATCAGAATAGATGGTGTCTTTTGTTAAATGGATGCTAAGTAATTATAAGAGAGAGAATATGAAGTTAACAATAGCAGAAAAAATTATTAAAAACCACCTTGTTTTTGGAGACATGACACGCGGTAGCGAAATCGCTATCAAAATTGATCAAACATTGACGCAAGATGCGACTGGAACTATGGCATATCTCGAGTTTGAAGCTATAGGTATAGATAGAGTAAAGACCGAGTGTAGCGTAGCGTATATTGATCATAATACGATACAGTCTGGCTTTGAAAATGCCGATGATCACAGATTCATACAGTCCATGGCGGCGAGATACGGACTGTATTTTTCACGTGCAGGCAATGGAATATGTCATCAGGTTCACTTAGAAAGATTCGCTGTTCCAGGCAAGACACTCATAGGTTCGGATAGTCATACTCCTACCTGTGGTGGATTGGGAATGCTCGCAATGGGAGCAGGTGGGCTTGATGTAGCAGTTTCTATGGGTGGAGGTGAATATTATATTACCATGCCCAAAATGTACTTTGTTAATTTAAAAGGAAATTTGAGAGACGGTGTTACCGCAAAAGATGTCAGTCTTGAGATTTTACGCAGATTGAGTGTAAAAGGTGGAGTAGGTGCAATAATTGAATGGGGTGGCGAAGGAGTAAGTAATTTATCTGTTCCAGAGAGAGCAACCATTACAAATATGGGAGCAGAACTAGGGGCCACCACTTCTATTTTTCCATCTGATGAAACAACAAGAGAGTTCTTGCGTGCACAGGGTAGAGAATCCGATTATATACAGTTGCAAAGTGATGAAGGCGCAGAATATGATAAAATTATAGAAATTGATATGTCAGAATTAACCCCGCTCATAGCGTGTCCGCATAGTCCAGACAATGTAGTCGAGGTTCAGAGTGTCCAGGGGAAAAAGGTTGATCAGGTTTGTGTCGGTTCTTGCACGAATTCATCGTTATTCGATATGCTAAAGATTGCAAAAATGCTTGAAAATAAAACGATAAATAGTGAAGTTAGCATGTCCATTTCTCCAGGATCAAGACAGGTATTGGAAATGCTCTCAACAAGAGGTGCATTAGTAGATATTATCAAGAGTGGTGCTAGAATACTGGAGTGCGCCTGTGGCCCATGTATAGGCATGGGGTTTTCACCAAATTCAGCTGGAGTTAGTCTTAGAACATTTAATAGGAACTTTGAAGGGAGAAGTGGAACTGCTGATGGGAATGTATATCTTGTTTCCCCGGAGACTGCAGTTGCGTCTGCGATTACAGGGAAAATTACAGACCCAAGAACACTCGGAGATATAGGATATATAGATATGCCGGAGTTTTTCACCATCGACGATAGTGGGATAATTCCGCCAATAGATCTCGAAGAAGCAAGAAAGACGGAAATTATGCGTGGTCCAAATATAAAAAAGATACCGGACACGAAGTCGCAAGAAGATGAATTGCGAGCATCTATTTCGCTTAAAGTCGGTGACAATATTACTACTGACCATATAATGCCAGCAGGATCAAAAATTCTACCATACAGATCAAATATTCCTTACTTATCAAAGTTTTGTTTTACTGTTTGCGATGAGGATTTTCCTGAGAGGGCGAAATCGATGAGTGAGAGCATTATCGTTGGTGGTAGTAATTATGGGCAAGGATCCTCTAGAGAACATGCGGCCTTAGTCCCATTATATCTTGGAGTTAGGGCTGTTATTGCAAAGAGTTTTGCCAGAATACATGCTGCAAATCTTATTAATGCTGGAATAATGCCTCTGGAATTTGTGAATGAAGCTGATTATGATAAAATTTTTGAAAAAGACCAGCTATTTATTTCAAACATCTTTGATGGAATGGATAGTGGGAATGTAACTTGTGCAAACGAAACACAGAAAAAAACTTTTGAACTTAGATGTGACTTTACCCAAAGGCAAAAAGAAATATTGAAATGCGGTGGATTATTAAACTATACGAAGCAAAAATAAAAAGGATATAAGGAGAAAGATGGAGACAGAAATCAAAAAGGCTGTGGATAGCTTTGAAAAGCTTTTGAGAGAGCAAATAGCAAGAGCTAAAAAAATAAAAGAGATACCCAAAGAGAGGAATACATCGAGTAAAGAAATAATAACGATAGGATTAGTTGATGGAGATGGAATTGGTCCTATTATTATGAAAGAGGCAAAAAAACTTCTGGAAACTTTATTAGAAGAGGAAATTGCATCTGGTAAGGTTGTAATCAAAGAAATCGTAGGGCTTACGGTTGAAAATCGCCAGCAAAAAGGAGAGGCTGTTCCTTTGGAAATACTTGAAGAGATAAAACTATGTGATGTAATTCTTAAGGGCCCAACTACTACTCCAAATGGTGGAACACTAGAGAGTGCAAATGTTACACTTAGGAGAGAGTTAGATCTGTTTGCTAACGTTAGACCGATATCAATTCCTGATAAAAATATAGACTGGACATTTTTTCGTGAAAACACCGAAGGTGAGTATGTATTAGGAAGTAAAGGTATAGAAATTCCTGAGCTAATGGCTGTTGATTTTAAAGTTATTACAGATGCAGGCACCGAGCGAATAGCTAGAGCTGCATTTGAGTATGCTAGACGTAATGGAAAGAAAAGTGTTTCAGTTATTACTAAAGCGAATATAATGAAAAAAACCGATGGTAAGTTCTCGAAAATTTGCGAAGATGTTTCTCGTGAATATCCGGAAATTAAGACGGAAGAGTATTATATAGATATTATGGTTGCGAATATTTTAAATGAAGACATTAGGAGTTCTTTTGAAGTATTTGTAATGCCGAATCTTTATGGCGATATAATCACCGATGAGGCGGCTCAGATACAAGGTGGTGTGGGTACGGCTGGTAGTGCAAATATTGGAAGTCAATATGCTATGTTTGAAGCTATACATGGTTCTGCACCTCGCCTGATAGAAATGGGGCAGGCACACTTAGCCAATCCAACTAGCATTATAAAAGCAATGAATTTGATGTTATCCCACATAGGATTTTCGGACAAGGCGGCTAAAGTTGAAAGAATACTGAATGAAAAACCTATGGAAAGAATGACTTGTTCGGAGTATGGAGACTATTTGATTTCTGCTATATAGAGATCTTGAAATTGATATCACTATAGTTGAATTTATGGAAGTTGCTTAGGATATATGGTGCGAATCCCCAAAAAAACACAATAACTTCACATACGGCAGTATTTGTTGTTGAAATTACTAAAAAATAATGATATATTTTTTATTGGACGATTTTCCTTTTTTGAGGAGTTTTGTTGTAATTCTTAAAGGTCGCATTCGGAATCAAATGCGAATCTTATTTAGTATTATAAATTATTAAAATAAAATTAATAGAGTATGGGTTGGTGAAAGATGAAAAAAATTAGAACAGTTATTACACTTGGGATTGTTATGTTAATGTCTATTTCATTAACTGCGTGCGCTGGCGTATCTAACTTTGATTATGACTTTGATATGACAGAGTTCATTACACTTGGAGAATATAAAGGGTTAGAATATGTGGCTCCTCCTTTGGACGTTACAGATGAAGAAATAGAAGCCGAAATTCAATCTCGCAGAGAGATGGCCATGCTCTCTGAGGAAATAACAGAAGGAGTTGTTGAAGAGGGAGATACTGTAACAGTAGACTTCGAGGGGAAGATAGATGGTGAAACCTTTGAAGGTGGTTCTTCTGATAATTTTGTCATGCAAGTTCTTTCGGGACAAATGATAGATGGGTTTACCGAGGGGATGGTTGGTGTAACAGTAGGTGAAACGGTAGTTTTGGATTTGAAATTCCCAGATGAATACCAAAATACGGAAGTAGCTGGAAAAGATGTGCAGTTTTCTATCACTATACACAATAAACTTATAGATGTTCTTCCTGAATATGACGAAGAATTTATCAAGGCAGATACTGAGGATTTATATGATAACAAAGAAGAGTATGAAGAATATCTTTCAGGACTTCTTTTGGCACAAAAAGAAGTTGACGAAGCTACAAACAAAGATAATACGCTTTGGGGTCTTGTCGCTACAGGTACAGAGATTAAATCATATCCGCAAGATGCTGTGGACTTTAAAACAGAACAACTTATTAAACAATTTAATACAGAGGCTGCTATGTATGGTATAACATACGAGGAATACATCTTGCAAGCAACTCAAACAGATGTGGAAACATTTGAGTCGACTACTCTTGTGGAAATTGCTCAGGAATCGGTTGCGCAAGACATGATCGTACATGAAATCTCAAACCTAGAATCATTAGAAATAACAGAAACAGAATATGTAGAATCGTTAGATGCTTTGCTTGCGGATAGTGGTTATACAAGAGAAACTTTTGAAAGCTCTATGCAAATGTCAATAGAAGAATACGCTGTAATGATGAATATTAGAACTTCTATGCTTTGGGAAAAAGTCATGGAAGTAATTAATGAGCATTCTGTAAGTGAGTAATTTCGAGGAGGTAATACAATGAAATCAAATTCGAAAAACATTCGAAAAATGATTTATCAGACAAGTGCAGATTTATATAAAAAGGATGACTTAGACAAAATGTTAAATCAATTGTCCGATAATTCTATGACTTTTGCGAATCCTTTTGATTCCGAGCCCGCGCAATCAACCTTTGCAAGTAATACAATAGACAATCCATATACTCCTAATTTGGATAATAGTAGCAACATAAGTGAAAGCACATCTACAAATGTGACATACGAAGATAGTTCAAATGTAATCCCTAGTGACTCGAACTATAGTACTGATCAGGAATCTTCAAATACAGCAAAAGAGAGTAATGCGCAGATACTTTCTAATGTAACAAATGAAAATAGCTCTTCGATTTTTTTTGGAGATGTAAATGATAATAATTCTACATTCCTCACTGATGAAATAATCGATAATAGTTCATCAGTCTTCCCTAGTGTTCAAAAAGAAAATAGTGAACAAGCGACTTTCAAAGTGGAAGAGGGAAACACTGAACAAGTATTTGCAAGTTCTGAATACGACAATCAAGAAACAAAGGATTATTCGGATAGTGAAAGTGAAATTTCATTATTTGATTATGATGAAGAAATAGAATCGAGGAACACTCAATCTCGTGCTGATCTTAAAGAACCTTTAGAGCGAGCAATTTCGAATAGCGATTTGTCGGCAGAATCTAAAAAACTTAGTGAAGAAAACAATAAATTGAAATACTATATTATAACTAAGACGAAAGAATTAGATAGTGAAAATGAGAGATTAAAAAAATACATTCTTACAGAAGCACGTGATCTTAGTTTGGAAAATGATAGATTAAAAAGAGAATTGACTGCTCGAACTGTAGAAATGCAAAAAGAAAACGAAAATATACGAAATGAATTTTTTTCTAAAACAAAAGAATTCCAACTTGAAAAAGAGAGAATTCAAAACGCCTTAGAAGAAAAGAAGAAAAATGAGTTAGAAGAAAAAGAAAAAGAGTTTGAAGTCGAAAAAGAACAGATCAAAAAGGACTTAGAAGAAAAAGCAAGAGTTCTTGAAATCGAAAAAGAACAGATCAAAAGTGAGCTAGAAAAAAAAGAAAGAGAATTTACAGACGAAAAAGAACAACTCAAGAATCGATGTGATGAAACAAGTAAGGATCTAGAAGAAAAGGAAAAAGAGTTAGAAATTGAGCGACTTCAATTCAGAAACCAATATGACGAGATTACAAAAGTAATAGAAGAATTAAAAGAAAAAGAAGAAAAACTAACTGTAGAAATCGAAGCGGAACGAGTCAGAAGGATGGAAGCAGCAAGGCTAGCCGAAGAAGCAAAGATCGCGGAATTGACTAGATTAGCAGAAGAAGCAAGAATAGCAGAAGAAGCGAAAATTGCGGAGTTGTCTAGATTAGCGGAGGAATCAAGGTTAGCAGAAGAAGCAAAAATTGCTGAGATGGCTAAAATTGCAGAGGCTGCTAGGACTGCAAGAGAGGAAAAACTAGAGGCTGAGGCTAAAACTGCTCGTGAAGAACAGCTCGAAGCAGAAGTAAAAGCTGCTCGTGAAGAAAAGCTTGAAGCTGAGGCTAAACTTGCCCGAGAAGAAAAAGCTGTAGCGGAAGCAAAACTTGCACTTCAAGAAAAGATAGCACAAGAAGAAAGAATGGCGAGAGAAAATCGTATTTTTGCTTCTCCTTATTATAATGATATGAGAAGAGAGTATGATATAAATCGTTTTGAACCTACAGGGTTGAGCAATTATGACTATTACGATGACAGTAGATTCAGAGGCGATAATGATCGATTCAGAAGTATCTATGGCACAGAGACTAATATGCTAAGAAGAGAAAATGATAGTTTGAAGGAATATTTAAATAAAATAAAAAATAATTATTCAAATGATCAGGAAATAGTAACTGACTATAATGATGGATTAAAGTACAAAAAAGAGATAAAGAGAAAACAGGCCGAAAATGAGGACCTAAAAGAATTGCTCGCTATTCAAAAAGAAGAAATGAAACGTCTGATTTCTAAAATCGAGCAATTAACAATGTAATAATGAGAAGGAGGATAATTGTTTAATTGAAAAAGAAGCCACTTATAGAATTAGACAACTTATCAAAGTCATTTGAAAAGACGCTAGTGTTAGATGAGTTTAGCTTGGCTGTAGATGAAAATAAGTTCATTACATTGTTAGGCCCATCGGGTTGTGGAAAGACAACGACCCTCCGTATTATAGGAGGATTTGAAACCCCAGACAGCGGGAGCGTTTTTTTTCAGGGAAAAAACATAACTAATCTCCATCCGAATAAGAGACATATAAATACGGTGTTTCAGAAATATTCGCTTTTCCCACATATGAATGTGGAGCAAAATATTTCTTTCGGATTAAAGGTGTCAAAAAAAACTGACCAGTATATTAAAGACAAAGTGAAGTACGCATTAAATCTTGTGAATTTAAAGGGATACGAGAACCGTAAAGTCAATTCTCTTAGTGGAGGGCAGCAACAAAGAATTGCAATGGCAAGAGCCATAGTGAATGAACCTAGTGTATTATTGTTAGATGAACCTTTGGGAGCATTAGACCTTAAATTGCGTCAGGATATGCAATATGAATTGATTAGGCTGAAAAATGAGCTTGGAATTACATTCATATATGTTACACATGACCAAGAAGAAGCATTAACGATGTCAGACACTGTAGTCGTTATGAACGGCGGATATATTCAACAGATGGGGACACCGGAAGAAATATATAATGAACCTGAGAATGCGTTTGTCGCAGACTTTATAGGTGACAGTAACATAATTGACGCAACTATGATAGAAGATAGAAAAGTTGATATCATGGGTGTGGTTTTTGAATGCATAGACGAAGGATTTGGAAAAAATAAGCCTGTCGATGTAGTCATTAGACCAGAAGATGTAATTCTGGGTGCAATTGGTTCAGGTAGAATGAATGGCGTAATTACACATAATGTGTTTATCGGTGTACATTATGAAATGATTGTAGAAGCAGGGAATTCAGAATGGCTTGTCCAAAACACAAAAAACTATCCTGTAGGAAGTAATGTAAGTATAGATGTTCTTCCTGAGAATATTCAAATAATGCATAAGCCTCAATCTAAAGATGAGGAGGCGATAGTTGTAGATGTTTAAGAAATCATTATCTATTCCTTTCATTGTATGGATAATCTGTGGGACGATAATTCCATTGTTAGTAGTATTTTATTACGGATTTACAGATAAAAGTGGTGCGTTTACTTTTGAAAATATCTTTGCGATTACAGAGCCAACACATATGCAATCCCTCATTCTAGCCTTGACATTATCGCTAATTAGTACAATAGTTTGTTTGGCATTGGCATTGCCATTGGCGCTCATACTTAAAAGTAGCAAATTTGCTCGAAATGGGCTAGTTATATTCATCTTCATATTGCCGATGTGGATGAATTTTTTGTTAAGAACTATGGCATGGCAAGTTCTACTAGAGCGGGGCGGTATTTTGCAAAGTATGCTCGATGTATTTAATTTGCCAATGATCGAAATTATCAATACTCCTGTCGCAGTTGTACTAGTAATGGTGTACGATTTTTTACCATTTATGGTTTTGCCGATTTTTAATACTTTATTGAAAATCGATGAGGGAATAATCGATGCAGCCAAAGACTTAGGGGCAGATGGTATGACTGTCTTTTTTAAGATTACACTTCCTATGATAGTGCCTGGAATTGTAAGTGGTGTAACTATGGTTTTTGTGCCTGCGCTCACAACTTTTGTAATATCCAATATGATTGGTGGGAACAAAATGCACCTAATAGGGAATATTATAGAGCAAGAATTTACCGTAAGTAATAATTGGAATTTGGGTGCGGGATTATCACTTGTAATGATGATATTCATTTTAGCTAGTATGTTGCTATTTATGAAGTTTGATAAGGATAATGAGGGAAACCTTTTTTAAATATAATATATCGATATAGTATAATTTTATAAGGATAACTTCTGTGAAAAAAAGTATAAGTATTATCTATCTATCATTTATCCTGATTTTTTTATATCTGCCGATTGGAGTACTTGTTGTTCTTTCTTTTAATGAAAGTAGGTCAATGTATGCATGGGAGGGGTTTTCATTAAAATGGTATGCTGAACTCTTCGAGAATCAACTTGTATTAGATGCTGTCATCAATACTTTTTTCATTGCATTCGTTGCAGCTATAGTTGCAACATCAATTGGAACGGCAGCATGCCTAGGAATAATGAACTTGTCTGGTAAGCAAAGAAATATTCTCCTAGGTCTCAATAATATACCACTGCTTAATGCCGATATTGTCACGGGAATCGCCCTACTACTTTCTTTTGTTGTATTTGGTGTTACCCTTAACAGGGGCACAGTAATCCTGGCACATATTACATTTTGTATTCCATATGTAATACTAAGTGTAATGCCACACGTAAGGCAAATGAATATGAGTATATATGAGGCCGCACTCGATTTGGGGGCAAGCCGTAGATATGCGTTTTATAAGGTTGCTATTCCTGAAATAAAGGCAGGTATAATTTCAGGGTTTTTGATAGCATTTACAATGTCTGTAGACGATTTCGTCATTACATATTTTACTAAAGGTGCGGGAATCAATACGATATCTACTATGGTATATTCTATGTCTAAGGTGGGGATTAGACCAACATTTTTTGTGCTGTCTACTATTATTTTTGTAATAGTTTTCATAATATTAGTTATTTCAAATTATATATTGAGAAAAGGGGAGTCTAAATAATAGTTTGAACAATCAAGCTATTAGAGACAAATAATGAAGATGAAAAAAAGCGTATCAATTATTACTTCAATATTGTTAGTATTGTCACTTTGCCTTGCATTAGCAGGTTGTGGATCTAGTTCTGGGGAAAATGGGGAAGTTAATATATTTAATTTTGGAGACTACATCGACCCTACATTAATTGCCCAATTTGAAGAAGATACCGGTATTAAAGTTAATTATAGCGAATTTGATACAAACGAAGAAATGTATCCAGTAATAAGCACAGGGTCTGCAGATTATGATATCATCGTTGCATCAGACTATATGATAACTAGAATGATAGAAGATGAATTGTTACAAGAGATTAATTTTGATAATATCCCTAATTACGTTAACATTGATCAACAATATATTGAATTTAGTGATGGCTATGATAAGACGGGAACATATTCAATTCCACATATGGTGGGGACGATGGGAATTGCGTACAATAGCGAATTAATACCTGAAGGTGAAATAACATCATGGAACGACCTTTGGAATCCAGAGTATTCTGGTCAAGTGGTTATGAATGATAGTATGCGAGATACTTTGGCGATAGCACTTAAGGCTAAAGGATACTCTCTTAATACTCTTGATGAAAATGAACTTTCAGATGCTGTTGATTATTTGATAGAGCAAAAGCCGATGGTATATAAGTATGCTAATGATTCAGCTCGTGACTTTTTGATAGGAGAAACGGCTTCATTAGGAGTAGTTTGGAATGGAGAATTACTATATATGCAAGATTTAAATGAAAAAATAGAATTTGTTATTCCTGATGAAGGCTCGAGTTTTTTCGTAGATGCTTGGGCAATTACTGCAGATGCGCAAAACGTCGAAAATGCTGAAAAATGGCTAGACTTTATGTGTAGGGCAGATGTAGCATATACAAACTTTGAATATTTGACATATACACTGCCGAACCAAGCTGCAATAGAGACGATGAGCGAAGACCTAATTTCGAATGAAGTGTTATTCCCAACAGAAGATGTATTGTCTAATTGCGAAACTATTAAGAGCTTAGGTAGTGAAGGCGATGAGATGTACAGTGATTATTGGAAAAAATACAAGGCGGAATAGTTATCGTCCGATTTAATAAGTGAAATACAAGCGGCAGGTAAAATGTTAGGATATGTTCAGATACAAAAAAGTGAACTCAAAATTCGCGAATATGACATATATTCTGCTTATTACTGTGGAATATGCAAATCCATTGCAAAAAGGTACGGTGATATCCCCAGAGTTGTATTGAGTTATGATGCTGCATTTTTAGCAATTATACTTGGTTCGCTGGACGCGAATGATGAAACAATAACAAGAGAGCGATGTGCTGTACATTGGGTTAACAAAAGGACTGTCGCTATTAATAATGATGCTATCGACTATGCAGCGGATATAATGATAATACTGGCATATTACAAAATGGTCGATAATGTACAGGACGAAAGAAAACTTCATTTTACAGTTCTCAAAACGATATTTAACCGTTATTATAAGAGAGCAGAAGAAAATAACATAACAATTGCATCTGTAATAAAAACACAATTAGAAAAGCAATCACAAGCTGAGAGAGAAAAAAATGTTACTCTTGATGAGATTTCGGAATGCTTTGCGACTATTATGCAAACCGTATTCTCCTCATATCAGAATATTTCTGATTCGCATCGACGAATACTGGGAGAAATTGGAAGACAACTTGGTAAATGGATATATATAGTTGATGCAGTGGATGATCTGGAAAAAGACATATTATGCAGCAGCTATAATCCACTCATATATAGATATGTGGATGAATATATTTTTGAGTTTCAAGTTTCAAATAATGACGAGATAATTACTGATAATAATCAAAAAAAAGATAAAAATGAAAATATTGATAAATACGAACAAAGTGAAATAAAAGAAATCAATGGATATAAAATAAACATATCAGATTTCGCTATATTTGTCCGAAATAAAATCGGAGATGTCCTAATTATGCATCTTGCCCATCTGACCAGCGCTTTGGATCTTTTACAGATGAAAAGACACAGCGGAATAATTGAAAACATTGTCCTGATGGGTCTTAGAAAAAAAACAGAAGATGTTTTGAAGAAAGGTAATATGAAAAATGATTGACCCCTATGAAGTACTTGGAATTAACAGCAGTGCAAGTGATGAAGAGATAAAAAGTGCGTACAAGAATCTTGTTAAAAAATATCATCCTGATAAATATAGAAATAATCCATTAGCTGATTTGGCAGAACAAAAGATGCAAGAGATTAATGAGGCATATGATATACTTATGAAAAGCGGAAGATCGAGCGCTTCACAGTATGGTCAGGATAGCTACAATTCAGCTTCATATGATAGAAATAGGCAATCTAATCCTACTTATAAAACAATTAGAATTGCAATTGACAGGGGCGACTTAGTTTCTGCTGAAAACCTTCTTCTTGGCCTCTCAAAAAGAGATGCCGAATGGTTTTTCCTAAGTGGAATGATATCATACAAAAAGGGTTGGTTCGATGATGCTTTATCAAATATCAACAAAGCAATGACTATGGACCCCAATAATAGGGAGTATCGGCAAGTATTCCAATCTATGGTTAGCCGTAATCTTCACTACAATCAAAGAGGAGAAATGGGGGGATATAATTCCGCGGGGTCACCGTGTGATTGTTGCACGACCATGTTGTGTTTAAATTGTCTGTGTCCAGGAACACCATGTTGTTAACAACTAAGTCCGCGAGGATGTATAGCGATCGTTGTCTCTATATTGTAGGCCGATGCCCTTCTTATATACGCTATTTTATTAGTTTTGTAGAGGAATGAGCGAAATTGTCAAATTCAATTAAAGACGTGGATGTAATAAAGGATACTGTAAATATTGTCGACGTAATTAGCAAAGTAGTCGAACTAAAACAGATGGGTACAAACCATAAAGGACTTTGTCCTTTTCATAATGAGAAGACGCCGTCTTTTACAGTAACAGAAAATAAACAGATGTATAAATGTTTCGGATGTTCTGAGGGGGGAGATGTAATTCAATTTGTACAGAAATATTACAATCTTTCATTTAAAGAAGCTATCGAAATGTTGGCAAATGATTATGGAATAAAGATAGAGCACAAATATGAAAAGGATAAGGGTCCCTATTACCAAGCAAATAGTGTAGCGGCAAAGTGTTTTCATGAAAATTTCACATGTAAAAATAATAAAGCCTTATCATATATGCAACATAGAAAAATCAACATTAAAACGCTAAAAAAATTTGGTATAGGATATGCTAGGGATTCTTGGAACGAGCTTTACGATTATATGATTGCGAAAGGAATCTCCCAAGAAGTGGTGCTAGAATTGGGGCTTGCAATAAAAAAGACTGGGAAGAACCCATATGATAACTTTAGAGACAGGGTAATGTTTCCTATATTTAATTCTACTGGAAAAGTTATCGGTTTTGGAGGAAGGGCTATAGGTGAAAAACTTCCAAAGTATCTAAATTCACCTGAGAGTCTAGCATTCAATAAGAGATATAATTTATATGCGCTTAACTTTGCTAAACAAGAAATTGGGAAATTGGGAATTGCCTTACTTGTAGAGGGATACATGGACGTTATTAGCCTGTGGGATGCAGGGGTTAAAAATTCAGTGGCAACACTTGGAACAGCATTTACGTCTGAACAAGCCAAATTAATAAGTCGCTATACGAAGGAAGTTGTAATTGCATATGATTCAGATGAGGCAGGCCAAAAGGCAACACTTAAAGCAATAGATGAACTGCAAAAAGAAAAATGTAACGCGAAAGTAATTGTTATAGAGGGAGCAAAAGATCCCGACGAGTACATAAAAAAATATGGAAAAGAGTCCTTTGATAAATTGATTTCAGATTCGATAACAGCCGTCGACTTCAAATTGGATTATGCGAAAAAGGGTCTGAACATACATAAAGATCAGGATAAAATAACTTATATGTCAAGAGCAGTCGATGTCTTAGTAGAGCTATCTCCTGTGGAACAAGAGATATATGTCGCTAAAACAGCAAAATATCTTAATATGGGTGAAATAGTAGTCAAGAAAGAAGTTGAACTAAGAAACTCCTCGACAAGAGATAACTTAAAATATTCCAATAGCTATCAAGATATTGATAGCTATGATCTCAGCGGTACTGACAATAATTTTCCTCCGGAATACTATGCTTCTATCGATCTTCAATATGATGAAGATTATCCATATGAAGGAGAGCAGGGGCTTGAGCAGATAAATACGGAACCTTATTTGCAATATACCAAGGAATATAAAGATTCGAATAATATAAAAGTAATAAGCTTGTTAGAAAAGCATTTGATAAAATTATTTTACATCAATAAAGACTATTTAATTGAAATAGATAAGGTTGATGGGATATTGTCAAGTGATATTTCGCTAAAGTTGAGAAATATATTTCGTAATGAGTATGAAAATAAACAAAGCATAGATAAAAATAGTGTGATAAAATTGCTGAACGAAAGTGAAGCAAAAATATTTAGTAGTATCTTGGATGATATAATTATTAATGGAGAAGATGAGCAGATATTCCAAGATTGCATAGATACTCATGAAAAAAATTGTATGAAAGAATACGAAATAAAGTTAAAAGCGCAATTAAGAGAAGCTACAAGAGATGGAGATTTAGAAAAAGAAAAAGCTATCATGGCTGATTTATATAATCTTCAAAAAAAGATAAAGGGAGCATAATCGGGTTGGAGAAAGGTGCAAATGTGAACGTTGATAGTGTAGAAAATAATGTTGGTGCTGAGGAAACAGGTGACAGTTCTGTTTTAGTGGATCAAAGTGGATTGAGTGAACTAATTACAGCATTGGAAGTTATTGCAATAGGTAATAATAATATCCTCACATATGAACATATAAATCAAGAACTTCAAACATTGGAACTAAATGAACAAGAGATAGACTCGATCTATGAAGCGTTGATAGATAAAAAAATAAAAATAATGGATATTAGTGAATATGAAAGTGAACAGTTCGCTGCTGAACTTGATGAATCTATCATTAATGATGATGATCAACTCCTAGAAAATGAACTCTTGTTAAAAGATGAAGAGTTAGATTTCGACGAGTTGAATGACAATGAGATTGTTATGGATGATTCTATTAAGCTATACCTTAGAGATATGAGGAATGCGGAACTTTTAACTCGTGAAGAGGAAATAGAATTAGCTAAGGCTGTAGAACGTGGAGACGAGGAAGCAAAAAGAAAGTTTTGCGAAGCAAATCTCAGATTAGTATTTAGTATAGCAAAAAAATATTCCGACAGAGGATTATCGTTCGATGATTTAATTCAAGAAGGTAATATTGGATTAATTAAAGCTATAGAAAAGTATGATTATCGAGTAGGAACGAAATTTGCTACATATGCCCACCATTGGATAAAACAAGGGATTACTCGAGGTATTTCTGATAAGGCCAAGACTATAAGAACCCCTGTTCATATGGTTGATACTATCAACAAAGTTAGAAGATATTCTAGATACTTTCTACAAGAGTATGAGAGAGAACCGACCGCTGAGGAAATTGCTGATGCGATTGTTTTGAAGAAAGATCTTAAGACAAATGTTGAAAAGAAAATGAAACCAGATGAAGTTAGAAGTATACAGTCTTTATCTCAAGCGATATTGTCTTTGGAAAAACCTGTAGGTGAAGAGGAAGAGACCAGATTAGAGGATATCGTTGCTGATGACAATGCTATATCTCCAGCGGATGCGACCGCATACGCTATGCTTAAAGATGAAATAGATAAGCAATTAGATACACTTACAGAAAGAGAAAGAGAAGTTATGATCCTAAGATTTGGACTTAGAGATCAAGTTTCAAGAACTCTTGATGATGTTGGTAAGATATTTAATGTAACTAGAGAACGCATTAGACAAATTGAGAAAAAAGCACTCAAAAAACTTCAACATCCGAGCAGGAGTAAAAGACTCAAAGAGTATTTTGATTCGATAAGATAGTGTTAAAATGAGATTAAGTCAACGATTACATATAATGGCTAAACAAGCATATGAAGGGGCAGTGGTTGCCGATATCGGCACAGACCATGGGTTATTGCCCCTTTACTTGTTAAAAAATAAAATTGCTTCCAAGGCTATATTTGTAGATATTAGCGAGAAAGCGCTACAAAAGGCTATTGATAATTCTAAAATATATTTGGCTAGTGACGAATTTGCAAACATCGACTTTAAAGAAAGAAACGATGAAAATATATCAAATTGTGATATTAATTCGCATAATAGTATGAACGATAAAAAGATGACATCGATACCTACTAGTGTGGATTTTTGCACTATGCAAAATGAGGAGGTAAGTGGATTTTATATGCCTGCAATAATGAATTTTTGTGTTGGGGATGGTTTGTCGGCACTTAATATGGGAGAGGCGGATATAGTTTATATTGCTGGAATGGGTGGAAACAATATTGTTGATATCCTATCAGAAGATATCAATAAGACACGTTCTATGGGAAAATATGTGCTTCAAGCAAGAAATCGAATTTCGCATGTGAAAAAGTGGCTTTTCGAAAATAAATTTCATATTGAAAATGAATTCCTAGTGCGAGAAAATAAATACATATGTGAGATCATAGTGGCTCGGCAAAATAACTTGTCTAAACAAGATAAATCATTAAAACTCTCAAGTGAAGCTGAGATTGATTTATATTACGAAATTTCTAGTGCTATTTATAGTTGTGATAAAGCCCTTGCAATACAATACTTAGATTATAAGATAAAAATTAATAGTGACATATTGGCTGGATTAATGTCTTCAAATAGTAGTGACATTTTTTCAATAGATAAATTGAAGAGCAGGATATCGCTTATTCATTCCTTGAAGCAGAAAGTTTCATTATAGAATTGCACAGTAAATTTAGTAAAGAATGGGACGTATGAACAATATAATAAAAATAATCGAAAATATTGCACCTGTAGAACTTGCTGAAGAGTGGGACAATTGCGGTTGGCAAATTAAGTTAAATAATACTGATAATAATAAAGTGATGGTTGCATTGGACATTACATCGCAAACAGTAGAAGAAGCAATCAGCGAAAAAGTTGGACTTATTATTACTCACCATCCTTTATTTTTCGGTAAGATATCGGGGATTGATTCGACCGTTTCAATCGGAAAAAATGCGATAAACTTAATCAAAAATAGTATATCTGTATATTCTGCACATACAAATTTTGATAAGACCATCGGAGGTAATAATGACTATCTAGCAAAGAAGATTGCTTTACTAGATGTAAAGCAATATGGAGATTATCTACGCATAGGCACACTTGCT